>JAGXSR010000149.1 GCA_018333405.1 Dethiobacter sp.
TTATTTGACTTGAGCGAAACGAATTTAGACAGGGAGAATGCGTCTATTTTATAATTCAGCGATTACAATAGATACTTATTGATAATGAGAGAAATAAATAGCTAACGCAACCCGTTTGCCACAAATTAGTGGAAACCGCCTGAAATAAAGAATTATTTACCTTGAACTATCAGCAGAAAGCGCGCATAATAAAGTTAGCACTCAACGCAGTAGAGTGCTAACAAAAATAACCTAATAAATGGGAGGGATTACAAATGAGAGATCTGATCAGGAGAAGCAGGCCCGCAGAGTTGGAGAGCATCCGTTCAGGGATTGACCAGGTTTTTACCGATGCATTTTTCCGGAACTGGCCGCTTGGTTCTCAGGAGATGTTCCCTTCGGTTGATCTCTATGTAGCGGAAAGCAACCTGGTAGCGTTGATTAATCTGCCCGGAGCGGAGTCCAAGGATGTTGAAGTAACAGCAACGGTCGATACTCTGACCGTAACAGGAGAGTTAAAAACAGCGGCCGCAGAGGGAGATTTGATCTGGCAGGAACGAAGTGGCGGAAAGTTCTACCGCAGCTTTAAATTACCGGTTCATATCAAGTCCGATCAGGTTGACGCGAGCTTTAAATCCGGTGTGCTGCGCATAGTTATGCCCAAGGTAGATGAACTGAAAAGCCGCACCGTCCAGATCAAAGAGGGCTAAAGCACATATCCAATATCAGACCCTGACCTTCCGGCAGGGTCTGATATTGTTTTAATTCATTTGGCTGTATTGCCGACTTATCGTAATGTTCAGGCTGCGGAATAAAAGCCGCGCTCTTTTATAGTCAAGTCAGCTTACGCGCTTTAAGGTAATCATAAATCTTGCGGGCCATGTATAACTGGAAAATATGCTCCGCGTTATCAAGATTAAGCCTTGTCATCTCTTCTATCTGCCTGAGACGGTAACGTAAAGTGTGGCGGTGCACATAGAGCTCTTCTGCCGCCGCGCTGATGTTCAAATGCTTCAGGTAGCTATTTAAAGTAGTAATAAGAGCTCCGCCTGTGCGGCGGTCATATTTCAATAGCGGTCCGATTGTATCGTCAACAGTTGACATTAGTGTGCTCAGATTTTCCACTTCTAACAACAGACGGTAAAGCCCCAAACAGTCGTAATGGATAAGGCGGCTGTCTCCTGTCAGCTCCAGAGCGGCTGCCTCCAGAGCCCGGCGGGCTTCAGCCAGGGCGTGGTTTATCTCTTCCAGGCGGTTATGACGCCGGCTCATGCCCGCGGTAAACTCAAAGCGGGGGCAAAGTTGAGTTATTTCATCGATCAGGCGTCTGATTTGGACAGATGCTTGCTCTGCCATGCCCTCCGGGGGTTGGATTAGCACGATCGGGTTCATATCCGTAAGCCCTAACAGAAAAGGCATTTTCTGCTGTGCCAGCAGATAAAACAGACTCTGCTCCAGCTTATCGCTATCTTCCGGGCTCAGCTGAGCTGTTGAAACGTTGTCAATTTCGAAAACAGGGGCGGTGTTGAAGACGACTAAAAAAAAATCTGCAAAAGGCGATATGCGCATCGACCGCAATACATCGCGCAGACCTTCTGCATTTTCTCCGGCTATCAGTTTTTGCATTAAGATCCGGTTTTGCCGGAGCAAACTTTGCACACCGCTGTTCCGTTGGGGCGGATCATCATGCAGGTTTATATCCTGTCGGGTCAGCTCGCCCATCAGCGCTTTAGTTAGGTTTTTAAAACTGGTGTCCGAGGGAATTTCGATCAGCGGGATCTTGTGCCTATCAGCCAGATTGATTAATGTGTCCGGAACTTCTACAATATAGTGACCTGTTTGCACAGCCAGAGCAGCCAGCTTGTTGCCCGCCAGCAGCTCCATCAGGCGTTCCTGTTTTTCTGTATCCCGAAAATCAAAACCATAGGCGGTAGTGATCAGGAATTCTCCTTCTTCAATATATCTTAGATCATCTAATATTTCCAAAATATTGACCCAACGTATTTCGTTGCTCAGGCCGGCATTACCGGTGAGGACGCCGCAGCCGGTGAAAGCATCCAATTGCATAGCTTCCCTTACAGTAATAGGCACCGGGGTCACCACCTTATTTAATAAAACTTAAATCCCTTGTTTCTGCATATCAAGCCCGTTTTCCTGCTTGCTTATATACATATTGTATAAGTAAATGCTGTCATTTTTGGCCGCTCCTGACGATGATCAGCGAAGTTTATTTATATATAATATTTACAGATTCTACTGTAGCTGAACTAATCGATCTAGCAATGACAGATACACGGGTTAGGTAGTAGATTTGCCACCACAAACAGACTATTAAACGCGGCAATTGCAGTAGAATCTTAATTATTATGATGGTAATGCTCCTGCATCGGATCAAAAAGGATGACTGTTTACAAGACTGAGCAAGCTTGCGGGTCACCCGCTTCCACGCTCGATCTCTTTTCCAACCCGCCAAGCTAGAGAAATAAGATGAGCGTACTCGTGCCGGAAAAATATTTCGATCTGATCTGCTCCCGCGCTACGACCGCTATTGCCATCGTGGGAATGACGAAAAACGTTGGCAAAACGGTCACCTTGAATTACCTGATTCGGCATTGTGCGCAGGCAGGCCGGGTTACCGGTTTGGTTTCTGCCGGCTATGACGGCGAGCGCTTTGATCGACTTACCCTGAAAGATAAGCCTCGGATCTATGCGCCCGCCGGATCTTTTGTGGCTACAGCTAAAGCCTGTCTGGATGCCGCCGGGGCGGTTATGGAGCCGTTGTACCGCAGCCGGATCTCGACACCCCTGGGCGAAGTTTGGATTGCCGTAGTTAAGGAAGCAGGACTGGTCGAACTGGCCGGTCCGGGCAGTGTCAGCGGCCTGAAAATATTAATTGAATGGATGTCGGCACAAGGTGCGCATCCTGTTCTGATCGATGGCGCGATTAACCGCCAGGCCTCTGCTTCACCTTTAGTCGCCGGTGAAGTGATTCTGGCTAGTGGAGCTGCTGTAGCAGCGACCCTGGACGATGTGATCCGAAAAACACTTTATCGCTGTATTCTTCTGGAAACTCCCGCGCTGGAAGATAAGAGAATGGAAAGAAAAGCAAGGGAGGCTATATGCAGCGCCGGTGCAGCTGTGCTTCACCCTTCCGGATCCGACTGGAAGGTGGAATTGCTCAGTGCGCCGATACCGCTTATGACTGGCGCCGGGCTGAAAGTGCGTTGTGAGCAGGAAATGTCAGCGGTGGTGCTGGGAGGCGCACTGGTTGATAAGCTCCTGATCGATTTGCTTGCGCTGCCGTCGCCCCCGCTATTAGTGTTGCGTGATGCGACAAGGTTTTTTGTCTCGGCAGAGCTGTTTTACCGCTACCTGAACAGCGGCGGCGTAATCAGGGTGCTGGATCCGATCAAGCTTTGCGCAGTTACCCTAAATCCGACCGACCCTCTGGGGAAAGGATATCCGCCACAGGAATTCCTTAAATTGGTCGGAGAAGCCCTGGCTCCCCGACCTGTATTTGACTTGATTTTGAAGAACAAATTTTCTTAAAAGTAGGGAGGAAGCTCATTGGGAAATAAGCTAAACTTGGATCAAACCAAGATTGACGGAGCGAGACAGGCGGCTGGGAAAATCGCCGATCAGCTCCATACCTGGATCAACGACTATACCACTACGACCATTGAGCGTGCTGTGGCCAGGCTATTGGGTGTGGATGGAGTTGATCGCTTTGGAGTGCCGCTGCCTAACGTTTTGGTGGATAAACTGCACCAGGCGGGTTTGCTGGATCGGGGATTTGCACCTTGGTTGGCCCGGACTATCCTCGATACCGGCAAAACTGTACAGGAAATTGCCGACGCAGCAGGAAAAGGCGAATTGGATGTACAAGGAATTTCCGATTTTCCGGATGCGCAGTGGATCGAAGTGGCCGATCAAATGGCCATGGCTGCTGCCTCCCGGATCTGCTCCCGCCGTGATGAGCGGACACGGTTAATGGATCAGGCCATGCCCATGAAAAAACCCCTCCTCTATGTTATCGTGGCTACCGGCAATATTTATGAAGACGCAGTACAGGCTAAAGCCGCTGCTCTTCAAGGAGCTGATGTGATAGCCGTAATACGTCATACCGGCCAGAGCCTTCTGGACTATGTTCCCTTCGGCCCGACTACGGAAGGGTATGGCGGCACTTATGCCACCCAGGAAAATTTTCGTATCGTCCGGGAAGCTTTGGATCAGGCAGGAACTCAATCCGGACGCTATATTCAGCTGGTCAACTACTGCTCCGGGCTGTGTATGCCTGAGATAGCGGCCATGGGCGCCTGTGAGCGGCTGGATATGATGTTGAACGACTCAATGTATGGCGTACTCTTTCGTGACATCAATATGCGCCGTACTTTTATCGATCAGCATTTTTCCCGAATGATCAACGCTTATGCCGGTATTGTGATCAACACAGGCGAGGATAATTATCTTACGACCAGTGATGCTTTCGATAAAGGCTATACGGTGCTGGCCTCCCAATTTATTAACGAGCAGCTGGCTTTGCGCTCCGGACTACCGGAAGAGCAGATCGGGTTAGGGCATGCTTTTGAAATAGATCCCAAGATGGAAGACGGGCTATTAATGGAGATTGCCCAAGCGCAGCTCAGCCGGGAGATATTCCCTCGTTCTCCTCTGAAGTATATGCCTCCAACCAAGCATGTTACCGGCGATATATTCCATACCTATCTGGTCAATGGGATGTTTAACCTGACCTCTATTCTCACCGGGCAGGAGATTCAGCTTTTGGGAATGTTGACAGAGGCCAGCCATACTCCCTACCTGCAAGATCGTTACCTTAGTATCGCCAATGCCCGCTATATATTCAACAATGCCCGACACATCGGAAAAGAGCTTATTTTCCGGGAGGAGGGCCGTATTCAGGAGCGCGCCCAGCAGATCTTGAACCAGGCCTGCGCTATGCTGTTGGAGATTGAAAAAATTGGCCTGGAAGAGTCTCTGGCCAGGGGAATGTTTGCCGATATAAAGCGCAGTCATGATGGCGGGAAAGGGAAAGAGGGCGTGGTTGCCCGTCACAGCGCCTATTACAACCCGTTTCCGGCGATTTTTCTCTGCGGCTTTGTCCCCAAAGAAGGGAGGGCGATTGAATGCAAATTGATTTAACCCGGATCAAAGCTTATGGTGATACCATGGATGACGGAGCCATGCAATTAAGTTTCACCCTGCCCGTCCCTCCCGGAGAGGAAGCCCGGGAAGCGGCCCGGCAGATGGCTTTACAAATGGGGCTGGATACACCTTCGGTGGTGGAGATGGCTGATTTAGGCGTCGGTTTCAGCTTCTTTGTTGTCTACGGCAAGTGCCGCCATTATGTCGACTACACAGCGATTAAAATCCCGAAGCGGCAGCTTCACGTGATGACATTTAAAGAGATAAACTCCGCCATTAAGGAGCATCTCGGGCGAAAGGTGACGGTGGTCGCCGCCTGCACCGGCAGCGACGCGCACACAGTGGGAATAGACGCCATAGTCAACATGAAGGGATATGCCGGGGAATATGGCTTGGAGCGCTACCCGGAAATAGACGCTTATAACCTGGGCAGCCAGGTGCCTAATGCCGAGCTGTTGACCAAGGCGGTTGCTTGCCATGCTGACGCTGTCTTAGTTTCCCAGGTGGTCACCCAGCGCAACATTCATCTGGAGAACCTGACCGAATTAGTCGAGTTGGCGGAGGCCGAAGGAATACGGGATAAAATGATCTTTATATGCGGCGGTCCGCGCATTTCTCATGAGCTGGCTATTGAGCTGGGATTTGATGCCGGATTCGGCTCTGGCACCCTGCCCAACCATGTCGCTTCGTTTATCGTCAATGAACTGATCCGGCGCCAAAAAGCCGGTCCGGAATAACATGGAGATCAATAATGGAGGCATGGAGTTAACTTCATGCCTCCCGGCTTTTATTGCGGTTTGGTCTGTGCCTTTAGGCTGCAATGGGATTTTTTGCGATTAAGTTGTTGGCTGTGGACGGCTTATGGTAAAATAGCGCTGTCTTTAAAGTAGGGTACAGGCGTATATACTAAGCACTTAAGGTGGGTAGTTAATGGAGCAGAGCATTCCCCGTAAAAAAATGTACCTGGCTGATATTTCTTTGCTGTTGGTGGCGATTTTCTGGGGTTCAAACTTTGTGATTATGAAAAACGCTCTGGAACTGATCACCCCTTTTGTGTATCTTGGGTTGCGCTTTACCCTGGCCGCATTGATTTTAGTTGTACTTTTTTGGAAAAAGATGCGGCTGACTACCCGCCGTGATCTTCTTACCGGCTCTCTGGTCGGCTTTTTTTTGTTTGCCGGTTTTGGTTTTCAGACAATCGGCTTGTTGTTTACCACTCCGGGCAAATCTGGATTTATAACAGGGACAAGCGTGGTCATCGTCCCTTTCCTGTTTTTTCTGATTACTCGCATCTACCCGGGATGGGGATCTTTGGCCGGGGGCGTTCTGGCCACGGCCGGTCTTTTTTTCCTTTCCGCAAACGAAGCGTTCGGCTTTAAATATGGAG
>JAGXSR010000150.1 GCA_018333405.1 Dethiobacter sp.
CAATCTGGTCAGTGTAGGCATAACCGACTATGCCCAGGATATGTTGAAAGAGATTGTTTACGTGGAGCTGCCCGCGGTGGGCCGCTTGCTTAAAGCGGGAGAGGTATTTGCCTTGATTGAATCGGCAAAAGCACTTTCTGAGCGCTGTTCCCCCGTGGCCGGAGCGGTAGTGGCGATCAACGAAGCGCTTATTAATCAGCCGGAGCTATTAAACCAGGCCCCGTACAGCGGCGGCTGGATGATCAGAATCGAAGTTGAAGCGGGTTACGAGAATCCCGATCTGCTGACGGACGAGGAATACTGCGCTTTGCTGCGGGAGGAGAGCGCCCGCTGAACGGCCGGTTCAACCGTTTCCCATAGTTTTACCCTGCAGACACCTTGGTCTTACATGCTTGCCAAGCCCTTTTTTGCCGAGGCTCAACTTCACAGCCAAAAGAAAAAAAGGGTTTTGTTGTTATGTGTCGAATTTTGGATCTTGCACCACCTTGAGGAAAGGGGCTGTGACTGGAGGCAAGTGAAAGAGCTCATTGGGCGTAAGTCGGCTGAGGAAGCCCTGTCTGAAAGGGAAACCCGTTTTCGGTTTTTGGCGGAAAAGGCCGGGGACATTCTGTTTCAAATAGCGTTTGCCCCGCAGCCGCATTTAAGCTATATCAGCCAGGCGGCAGAGGATATTATCGGTTATACACCGGTAGAGTTATCCGCCGATTGTGGCCTTATCGGCGATCTGATCTGCAGCGTCCGGCAGTCTCTGCCTTTGCCGGATATAACCTCACCAAGGATGCCTCTGGTGATGCCCTGTGCGCATAAAGACGGTCATCCGCTATGGCTGGAGCTTTATCTGTCGGAAGTTATTGATAGCGCCGGTAAACTGAAAGCCGTAGAGGGGATCGCCCGGGATATAACCGAGCGGGAGCTAAAGGAGCAACAGCTCAAACAAAGTTATGCCAGAATTGAAGCGCTCTCCAACCGTGTGTTAAGCGTCATGGAAGATGAGAGGGCACGCCTGGCCAGGGAGCTGCACGACCAGTTGGGCCAGGTTTTAACCGCCGTGAAGCTGGATTTACAGCTGCTTGACGATGAGCTGGCCTCGTTTCAGAAACAGAAAGAGAGACTGGCGCAAAGTATCGGGCTGATCGATGCCACTCTGCAGCTGGTTCGCCGCCAGTCGGTGTCGCTGCGCCCGCCTACCCTGGACAATATGGGTATTTTGCCGGCGCTGCGGGATATGACCCAGGGCTTTATGGAGCGGACCGGTATTGTCACCACGCTGGAGGCGCGCGGTTTCTCGGAAAGGTTGCCGCTGGATACGGAAACGGCGCTTTACCGCTGCGTGCAGGAATCTCTGACCAATGTGGCCCGGCACGCCAAAGCGACCCGGGTTCAGATCCAGCTGAAGCAATCGCCCACGGAAATTTTAATCTGCATTGAAGACGACGGAATCGGCTTTCAACCGCAAAACTTAAAAATTTCCCCGGATCATATCGGCCTGACGGGAATGCAGGAAAGGATAAAGCTGCTGCACGGCGCCTTTCAGATCGATTCCGGACCGGACCGGGGCACCCGCATTCAGATCACCGTACCAAAGCGGGTGCAAAATCACGAAGAGGTGCATGCGGGATGAAAATTGTCCTGGTCGACGATCATGAGATAGTCCGCCAGGGTCTGCGCGCTTTGCTGGAATATAAAACCAAGGCTGAGGTGGTCGGTGAAGCCGCAGACGGTCGGGAAGTGCTTGCTCTGGTGGAACGAGTCCATCCGGATGCGGTGATCATGGATATCGCCATGCCCGGCCTAAACGGCCTGGAAGCTCTGATCCAGTTAAAGAAGCTGGACCCTGAGCTTAAGGTGATTATCCTGTCCATGCATGTGGAAGAAATTTATGTATCGAGGGCTTTACGCAGCGGCGCCTGCGGCTATGTTTTCAAAGGCTCTGCCTATGAAGACCTGGAGCTGGCCTTAAAGGCGGCCCAAAAGAACGAAACATTTTTAAGCGCCGCCGTTTCCCAAGTGCTGATTAACGGCTATTTGCAGAGCTGCAAGGACGATTGTCATCTGCTTGAGCATCTGAGCTCCAGGGAGCGGGAGATACTGCAGCTTTTAGCGGAAGGGAACAGCCGCCGGCGTATTGCCCAAATGCTGTGCATCAGCGCCAAAACAGTGGACCGGCACAGAGATAACTTAAAGGATAAACTGAAGCTTAAACATGAAGAAGAGTTGAAGGAATTCGCGAAAGCTCTCGGCCTTACCGGGCCTTGAGGAGTTTATCTGCGGACTTAAGATATAAATCGGGCCTGATCCGTGCAACGTTCCGTAACAACTAACATTTTAACTCTGACAGTACTATTTAATACTGAGGGACGTGGTGTGCATGCGGCTGATTGCGCTGTGGGCCTTAAGGCCGGGCATGGTTGTGGCCCGCAGAGTTTATGATGCCCACGGGTACCTGTTGCTCAATGCGGGTGTGGTGCTGGAGAAAGAATATATTCAGGGTTTGAAGCGGATCGGTCTCCGCTCCATCTATATCGATGATCCGCTGATTCCGGATGTGGTCATTGAAGATGTTATTCTGGAAGAAACCAGGCAGAAAGCGCTTAAACTGGTCCGGGACAGTTTGCGTGTTATAAAGCAGGCCCGCTCGCGGAAGATAGGCTCGCTCCTCTCCATGAATAAAGAATTTGGCGCTGTTCTGGACGACATTGTCTCCCAGCTGCTGGTCAACCGCAACCTGACGGTTAACTTAACGGATATTCGCTCGACCGATGATTATACTTTTGCCCATTCGGTAAACGTGGCGGTGCTGTCGATGATTATTGCCATATCCATGGGTAAACCCAGGATAGATTTGATCAACTTAGGATTGGGCGCTTTTCTGCATGATATCGGCAAAACGTTGCTTCCTTTGCATATTTTGAACAAGCCGCACTGTCTCTGCGACAGCGAACTGGAGGAGATCAGAAAGCACCCCTGTAACGGGTGCGAGCTGGTTAAGAAACAACTGCTGATCAACAACACCGCCATGACGGTGATTGAGCAGCATCATGAGCGGATTGACGGAGCGGGATACCCTTATGGGCTTAAAGACGATGATATTGCGGCTTTCCCCAGGATCTGTTCCGTGGCCGATGTTTACGATGCGCTGACCTCGGATCGTCCTTACCGGCCGGCTCACCTGCCGCACCAGGCGCTGGAGATTTTGGACGCGGAAAGCGCAGGCTTTGACCCGGATACTCTGCGGCATTTTTACCGGCATATCGCCGCATATCCTGTCGGCACGATCGTCGGGTTGAATAACGGTTCGATCGGTGTGGTCGTTCACAATGCCACCGGTTATCCGGCTAGCCCTAAGGTGCGGGTGATGTGGGCGGGGCAGTCGTGTGAACCGCTTGAGCCATACGAAGTAAACCTGGCGGAATACCCGCACCTGGTGGTGAGCAGGGTTTACCAGGACAGCGATCTGCCCGCGGCCGTTTTGCCGAACAGAAAATAGTTTTTCGAAAGCTGCTTACTTTATCTGCAGCCAAAGCCGGAATATTCTGTGGGAGTTAGACCCGACGATTCCGGATGATAGCCAAGCACAAGGAGGCGAACCCCCTGGATAAACTAAAAAACTTAAATGAAGACCTAGTCAGCCAAACACTGCGGGATTTGGCCGGAAGCCTTGATTTTTGCTCCTGTGAGCGCTGCCGCCTGGACACGATCGCTCTTTCCTTAAACCAGCTTCCGCCCCGTTATGTGGTTACCGGCAGAGGGGATTCATACAGCCGGGCCGAGATGCTGGAGCTGCAAAAAGGAGTGGATATATTAAGCATTGTGATTAATGCCGTAAAGATAGTCCGGAACAAGCCCCGCCACAGCCCGTTTGAAGGTTAGAGCTCAGCCTGTATACTGCCCTCACCCTGCCCTCTCCCAGGGGGAGAGGGGATTATCAGGGTGGTCTGGATAGCAGCAGACGCGCTGTCCCTT
>JAGXSR010000151.1 GCA_018333405.1 Dethiobacter sp.
TAAAGAAATTTTCGAAAGGGATGAAGCAAAAGCTCGGAATAGTAGCAGCTTTTATGCATGATCCCGAAATTCTTATTTTGGATGAACCGACAAGCGGTCTTGATCCTCTTATGCAAAACCGCTTTACAGAGCTCATTTTAAGCGAAAAAGCAAATGGTAAAACGATTCTTATGTCGAGCCACATTTTTGAAGAGGTCGAAAAGGTGTGCGACAGTGTGCTAATCATAAGGGATGGCAGGATAGTTGAACAGTCGGATGTGCAGAAACTCAAAGATGAACAGCGAAGGGTCTTCGTCTTAAAACCCGGCGAACCCGATGTCGCTGCCGGTATACTGAAAGCTGAAGGCTTTGATATGCGCTTTGAACAGAATGGAATGCTCGAGGTTTTCGTATCAGGCGAAAAAGTGGACTCATTCGTTAAGACAGCCGCGAGATTCACAGTGCTGAACCTTAGCGTAAAACAACAATCTCTTGAGGATATTTTTATAAACTATTACGGCAAGGAGGAATAAAAATCATGAGTTTAACGCTTTTCAAACATACTTTGAAGAGAAACTGGATATTGCTTGTAATATTTTTTGGTGTACTGACAATGTATATGACAACGATGATATCCATGTATAATCCGGAGGATATGGCAGGTTTAGTTGGTATGATCGAAGCGTTCCCTGAAGCGCTGAGAGCTGCGATGGGTTTTGATGCCTTAGTCACGGAGCTTACAGGATATCTGGCGAGTTGGCTTTATGGAATGCTGATGATCGGATTTCCTATGGTGTACAGCATTATATTAGGAAACAGGCTTGTTGCTAAAATGGTGGATAACGGTTCATTCGCATACTTGCTGTCAACGCCCGCTCCGAGAGTCAAGATCATAGTCACGCAGGGCGTCTACGCACTCGTATCGCTTTTCGTCCTTTTTGCAGCGCTTTTTACTGTAGGTGTGTTATCAGCCGAGGCTATGTTCCCTGGAGAGCTTGACATAAACTCCTTTTTTAGGCTCAATGTTACAACGATGCTTGTAAACATGGTCGTTATGATGATAACTTTCTTCTTCTCCTGCCTGTTTAACGAAACAAGGCTATCGCTTGGATTTGGCTCAGGGATCCCGATTATGTTTCTTTTATTGAATATGCTTGGCGGGTCAGCGTCCGACTTAAAGATTTTATCCGATATCTCAATCTTCGGTTTTTATGATCCGGTCAATCTGGTTGCTGGAAATTCCGTGTTGGGAGCAAATTTGGTTTATGTCGGTATAATCGCCGTTCTATTCGCAGGCGCAATTTTGATATTCAACAAGAAAAGGTTGCCGCTTTGATATAGCATTGTCTGATAAGCAATGAATAATTTAGCGCACAGACTTTTGTGTCGCTGCACTAGTTGCTGTTCAATGTCATAATTGTTTGCTGAAATCCCGCTTTGCATAGATAACGCGGTAAATCTCCACGAGTTTTTCTTGTTCATTGATGGTATAAAAAACGGTGTAGTTTTTAAAAAGCAAAACTCGGTATTCTCGCTCCAATGGCTTTATCGGCTGAAAAATACGGCAAGAATAGGAATTGTCTATCATTGCGTTTATATGCGCCGTGTAGGGCCGATATCACGAGTTCCTTAGTCGTCCTCTCGCTCTCTTCTTTGTGGTTACGGTTTTCTTTCTCCAGCTTTCGAAGAGCTTCAGCGCTTGGGCTTAAGTAACCACTTTCTGAAAAATGACCATTTGGAATATTTTTGGCTCTTGTTGCCCATGTTTACAGGGTAGTTGGTTTTACCCCAAGTTCTTCAGCCACACTACATCGCTTGTGCGGCTTCGGCTGCTAGTTGCCGTTGACGGAGTTCTTCTTTCTCCTCATTGGGTATTAACCGGTCTACCAAAAATCCCATCAGGATAATGGCAGGCAGGTTAACGGCGGCACGGGCGATGGTGAAACGCCAGCCAAGTGCGGTTGCTTCAAAGAGGAGCAGAGGAATTTTTAGCGTGGACCAGGAAAAAAGGAAGATCACAATATTAGCAAAGCGAGCTCCTTTTTTCAACATTACCACTGCCACGGGAAACGCCACATATAATGGGCCTGCTGCGGCAGCACCCAAAAGGATACTTAGGGCAATGCCGCGTGTTCCTGACTTTTCACCTAAGTGCCGGATAATCATTTCCCGGGGAACCCAAACTTCTAACAGTCCCAAGAGAATAAAAATAGGAGGAAGGACTCCCAGCATATCGCGAAAGTTTTTGCCTGTCATGGTTGCCATCGAGCGGCCAAATTCTGGATTCCAGAAACCTAAACCGAAGGCAACGAAAAGAAACAGAAAAGTAAGCCGGTAGCGCTTGATGGAGTTCATAAGATTAACCTCCCAACAATCACGGCTGCCAGAAACGAATAGAGAAAAGCCAGGCTATTACGAAGCAGGGTATAACGTTTGCCGAAGTAGCGGATTTCCAGCGGTGCGGTGATAAAGCCCACCATCATTAGTGTGGAGATAAACACTACAATCTGTTGAACCCCTGCTCCTACATCAAGCAGTGATTTCGCTAGTGGGAAGGCGATAAATCCGGGCATCAGAGTTACAGAGCCGAAGATGGCAGTAATCAGCATCCCGGTAGCTCCACTCTGTCCGCCCACCAAGGCTTGGATCAGAGAGGGTGGGGTTAACGTCAGGACAATAGCGATGAGAATAAGGATGGCTGAGAATTCGGGGAAAATATTTAGAAAAGCTTTTTTCGCTATCAATAATGATTTTTTTGTTTTTTGATGATCCTTTGTATAGGAATAGCATAGACCACCAAGGGCAGCCAGATAAAGAAATACAGTGAACATCTTAGTCACTCCTCTTCTTCAAAGGTTTTTTCATAGCGAGACAGGAGTTTCTCCACCATACGCATACGCTTTGTCAGCGTCCGCATCCAAGCCATTAACACATCGATGCCATCGCTAGTGATCTTGTAGCAGCGCCGAGCCGGCCCCGCTTCGCTTGGCTCCCAATTGGAACGTACCAACCCTTCTTTTTCCATGCGCCGTAGTGTGCGATAGATCTGCCCGGGGTCCTGACAGCGGGGATCAAAGTCAAACTGGTCTAGACTGTCCATCAGTTCATACCCGTGGGAAGATTTTTCCGCTAACAATAAGAGCATGCATGGTTCAATGAATCGCTCAATTTTCCCTTCAGGACAAGGAATATCCCGCCCTGACTGCTTGGATTCAGTATCTTTCATCAATAGAATCACCTCCACACATATATGTATAACACACATAGTGATTTCCTTTATTATAAGCGTATGCTCCCTAAAAAAGCAAGAGAAATTCTGGGCAAGGGGCATGAACTGTGGAAAAACCGGATTTCCAACATACATTGTACTTACCGGATCCAAAGAATCCAAAAAAGATGAAAAAAGCACTTTTATTTGCCATCCTCGATGACTACTCGAGATACATTGTACAGGCCCAGTTTTACTGGGATGAGAAACTTCCCCGTTTGGAAGACAGCTTAAAGAAAGCGATTCTTCGTCATGGTCTCTGTGAGCAATTTTATTGCGATAACGGTTCTGCGTTCTCTTCAGCACACCTTGCCCGTATCTGTGGCAAACTGGGGATACAGCTTAGCCATAGCCGCCCGTTTCGGCCAGCTGGTCGC
>JAGXSR010000152.1 GCA_018333405.1 Dethiobacter sp.
AAGCTTTGAACCCACCGGGAACAAGATTTTAGAGCTGTTCAAACCGGTGAAGATAGTTTATGTCAAAGAAGGCGGTAAAGTTAAACGATTTTTACCGGAGCGCTATCTTGAGCTCAACCGGGCGATACAAATGATCGGTCTTAAGATAGAGATCTACATCAAACCAAGGTCTCCTTAAGACACCAGCTCCCATTGCCAAATAACGGTGAAAGAAATTGTAGGTTCTTAGAAGCAGGGGTGCGGAAGATGAGTTATAAGGCGCTATTCTCTCTGTTGTTGGCTTCCGGTATGCGTCCAGGCGAAGCGCTGGCGTTAAAGTGGACTGACTTAGATATTAAAAAAGGCAGGGCGCATGTGCAAAGGGCGCTGTTTAAAAAGGGGTTAAACTGGAGCCTGGGAGAGCCGAAAACGGCACGGAGCAGGCGATCCATACCGTTACCGCCAAGTGTTATAAAGGATCTGGAAGAACATCGCAAAAACCAGCTTGGGGAAATTATTAAAGCAAAGCCGGAAACCTACCAGGGCAACGATCTGGTTTTTGCCGGTAAGACGGGGGAACCGCTTGACCATAAAAATATCTATAACCGGCACTTTAAACCGCTGCTGAAAGACGCCGGACTGCCTGATATGTTTAGTGGCAGCACACACAAGCGCACAAAACAGCTCCGCACACTATACGCACACAAGTTGCAATCGAGACCCCAAAAACCCTTTAAAAATGGGCATAAAAATGGCTGGGGCGGTAGGATTCGAACCTACGAGTGCGGGATCCAAAGTCCCGTGCCTTACCGCTTGGCCACACCCCAACGCAATCATCTACTCTTAATCTGGGGTGAGTGATGGGGTTCGAACCCACGGCCTCCAGGGCCACAACCTGGCGCTCTAACCAACTGAGCTACACCCACCGCGTGAGTTAATTTAGGCTTGCGAAGTTATTTTAGCACGCCCCTGCTTAAAAGTCAACGCGCGAGGTTTTGCGGGCAGGGGCAAAAAAAACTATCCGGCGACGCTTCAGCGACCCGTTTCAATGAACGGATTAGCTTATCAGCGCTATTTTTCTATCTGCCTCAATTTCTTTATTTCAACACTAAACGTGATATTTTTTTAGCATATAAAATCAGCTCCCGGTATCAATCTTACACTATTTTTGTGTAACATTTAATAACCGTTTTGCTGCCCGATTTTTACATCCCGGCTACCCGGTAGCGCAGCGCTTTGTATAATTTTTCTGTTTCCAGGTGGGGGCGTTGTTGCTTTAGCTGTTCCAGACAAATCCGGGCGCCGTGATCCATCCCCTGGCAGCCGGCCAGAAGCAGCACATCTCCCGGCTGCGTTTGGGCCAGCCCCTCGGCGATTGCCTGGGGCAGCTCGGGAAAGATAATCGTTTTCAGACCCGCTTCGGCCATCACTGCGCGGAAAACAGATTCCTCTTCTTTTGTGACCATGTCTTTTTCCAAAACATGACTTATGCTGGTAGTGGCGATGATCTTTTTTAAGCCTAAGACTGGCGCCCACCGGGCTAAAGCCTCGGCGTTTTCCCGGTTTACCGTGACACCCCGGCTTCCCCGGATGGCATATACCAGATGCAGGTCGCGGTATTCCATAAATTTTAAGGTTTCCAGGGTTACGTCGATATTACCGCTGTTGGCAAAATGATCGTCGATCACCTTTATATCGTCTTCAAATATCAGCTCAAAGCGCCGTTCCACGCCGCGAAAGTTTTGCAGAGCATGTTGTATGGTTTCTACCGGGACGCCGCAGAGCAGTCCGGCCAGCACAGCCACCATGGCGTTATATACGCTGTGCAGGCCGAGAACGGAAAGTTCGATATCAAAACGTACAGGTTCTGTAGCCATCTGCCCGGCAATAGAGCGGTTTTTGATCTCAACAGTAAACCGGGCTCGTCCGGTGGACAGATCAAGGTTTCTAACCAGGCAATCCGCCCGGCTGTTTTTGATCCCGTAAGTGATCGTTTTAGCCTGGGTTTGGCTGACCAGGTTTGCTGCTTCGGGGCAGTCCAGGTTGAAGATGGCCCATTGATGCGGACCAGCTTCCCGGATCAGCTTCGCTTTGGCGTTAAAGTAGGCTTCGAAGGAGCCGTGCAGATCGATATGCTCCCGGCTGATGTTGTTTATGGCAACAATATCAAAATCAACATTTCCTGCCCGGAACAGCTCCAGCCCTGATGAGGAAACCTCCATAGCCACGTGAGTAATACCATGTTCCACCATCTGATCAAACAGATAGTGCAGGTCCAGCGATTCAGGTGTGGTCAGCAGCGCCGGGCGAATGGTGCCGCCGATCTTGACGACAACAGTGCCGATTAGCCCCGTTTTCAGCCCATGTTCCTCCAGAATGGCATTGGTCATGAAAGCGGTGGTGGTTTTTCCATTCGTGGCGGTTACACCGATTACCTTCAGTTTTTGTGATGGGTGTCCGTAATAATGATCAGCCAGGGCAGCCAGAGCCTGTCTGCTGTTGGCGACCCGGAACTGGGGTATAGGGATACCGTTTTGTATTTGCTCCACCACCGCTGCTGCCGCTCCTTTTTCTGCGGCCTGGGCCAGGTAGCGATGGCCGTCGGTCTTATAACCTTTTATACATACAAAAAGATGGCCCGGCATAACCCGCTCCGAATGATAGGCCAAACCTGTTACGGAAAAATCACGCGATGAAGTGGCCTCGAGTATATCCAACGGTTGAAGCAGTTGTTTTAAGCCGTTCACAGGATATTGTGCACCTCCGCTGTACAGGTAGTCCTCTTTCGTAAACCGGCTAGTGAGTCTGTGCGCCTCTTTTTTCCTGGGAGCTTTCATCTTTTGCTCAGATTGGCCGGGCATTTTAAAAAGCGGCTTCGGCGAAACTACCAAGTACGATATCCCGGTTCTTCGTGATCCATGCACTATTGTCCTGCCTGTGAGCATCAGGAGAGATCTAAAAGGCGGAGAGCCCGCCGTCGGCGGGCTCTAAAAAATTGGGCTTAAAGTGTCTATTCGCTGATTTCTATCGCTTCTACCGGGCATTCTTCCGCGGTTTCGCGTACTTTCTCTTCCAGGTCGGCAGGGACGGTACTAACCTTAACCTCAGCTTTTTCGTCTCCCAGCTCAAAAACCTCGGGACAGATGTCTTCACAGATTCCGCACGCGCTGCATTCGTCGTTAACTCTGACTTCCATATGACAACCTCCTTAGTCCAGATTAAATTACACAAAACACTATTCGCTAAGAAAAAAGTTTCCCCTTTTTTTTATTGCTATATTTTCCGGCCGCTTGAGGAAACAGCTGAACTCTGATGGCAGCGGAGGGATAACCTTCATTAAAGGAATTCGACTGTTTTGGAGGAATAAAGTGCTTAACCCGCATCATATTGATTGACGGAGGCGCAAAGATGGTTCGCAAAAAAAGACCCGGTCGAGCTCGGCGAAAAAGAAAGAAAACCAAAGGTTCGAGCAAGCTTATATTAATACTGCTTCTGATACTGCCGGCGGTGCTTGTATTTCAAGGATACCGCTGGATTAGTGGTGAAATGGCGGACAAAGCCCATCTGTTTATGGAGCGTGTTACGGCAAGTGACCGGGCCGGCGCCGCCAGGTTTTTAGCGGAAGAGAATCTGGATTTAAGCGAATTATTCAGCCTGTTTGAGGAGCCGGAGGTTGAATACGTGGGGATCGGGACGGTTTGGTTAAGCGGATTGTCCGGGGGTTGGGCCGAAATAAAGTTCAGCAGCGCCGGAAGTATGCTGACCGCGCCTCTTTACCTGACGCGCAGCGGTCGGGAATGGCGCGTCTTTAAAATCCCGGAGGTCAAAACTATTACCGGCGCTTTTGTCCGCGGTGAACAGGATGGTTTATTAAAACTGTACTGGGGCAAAGAAGAGAAAAACCTGCGGGCAGAGCGATCTTTCGGTTTGGTCTTCGGGCAGGCTGTCAACGTCAGACAGGTTGAGGATGTAGCTGTTCTGGTAAAGCAGTTGGATGAATTGGCGCTCTCCCGCCTGGTCCGGCGCAGCTCAACGGAGATCGAAGGGGAGCGGGAAGGGGTGCTGCCGGCGAGGAAAGCACTGCCGGTATACCGGGTAAATATGGAGCAAAACCTGGCAGAAAAATCGGTCGGTCCAGGAAGCCCGGGCGACTTAAACATCGGCCGCGAAAACCTGATTTTTTATTTGTATAAAGGAGAGATCGTAGCGGCCAAGGTAGAAGGTCCGTATAACCCGCGGACCATCAGGGTAGTGTTGCGGCAAAACCTGGCCAACCTTAATCAGGACGGTTTGCAGCATAGCCGGCTGAGTCTGTCCGGCAAAACAGCGCTCTACCTGGAGGACAAAATAGGCGGAGTACGCCACCATTTTGAAGCGGGACTCCCGGTGCTGATTGAACCGGACGGGGAGAAGATCAGGGTGATCCCGGCCGGTGGCAGGCCTCTTGTTTTCAGCAACCGGATCTGGTTTTCTGCCGGTGAAGGACGGATTTCGATCTCCAATCTGCAGCGCTCCGGTTGGGTCGGCACTCCTGCTTACCGGGGAAGCTTGGATATCATAGCACAGGGCGGGCGCCTGCTGCTGGTAAACGAACTTACTCTGGAGCAGTATCTATATACCGTGGTTCCCAGTGAAATGCCCCTCTCTTTCGGCAGAGAGCCTTTAAAAGCCCAGGCGGTGGCTGCCCGCACCTATGCCTTTAAGAATATTTTCAGCGGACGCTATAGCGGGTATGGCGCACATGTTGATGACAGCGTCCTTTCTCAGGTTTACAATAATAACCCTGAATACCCTGCTTCCAATGCCGCGGTGGATGATACCGCCGGGTTGGTTTTGTTTTATAACGATACTGTAGCTGATGCCCGCTTTTTCTCGACCTCTGCGGGGCATACCGCCGCTTATCATGAAGTCTGGTCTGAACCGGCCACGGGCCGCTTCCCTTCTGAGCCGGTTACTTACCTGCAGGCCGCCTCCCAGATACCCGGAGAGGAAATTGCGCTGAAAACGGAAGCCCAGGTACAGAGCTTTTTAGAGCGCTCTGATTGGCCGGCTTATGATGCTGAAGCGCCTTTCTTCCGCTGGCAGGTGGAGATGTCAGCCGCGGAGCTGGCAGCCTCTGTCAATTATAATTTAGGTTCCCGCTTTCGGGAGCAGCCTGATTTTATTCTGACACGGGATGGCGACCGTTTTCATTCCGTGGAGATTTCGCATAATCCGCTGGGCGAGCTTCTGGAAATCAGGGTTATTCAGAGGGGGACCGGGGGAAACGTGATGGTTCTGGAACTGGAAGGGACCAACGGCAGCTACCGCATCCTGAAAGAATACAATATCCGTTTTACTCTCCGTCCGATGCAATACCTGGAAGGAGCGCCTGCAGTGGCTCTTGAGCGAAACGACGGCAGCCTCCTGCACAATCATTCTATACTGCCCAGCGCTTTTATCTTTTTTGATCTGCACAGAGATGAAGACGGCAG
>JAGXSR010000153.1 GCA_018333405.1 Dethiobacter sp.
ACGCCGGATATGAGCACGTTATCACCGGCGTTGAGGCTTAAAATATCTTCTTTTGTTAGAGGGGTTTTTAAACGCTTTGTCTCCACTGCCCTTTATTCCTCCTTCCGGATTGATTTTTATGCATCTTACCTGTTATTTTTCCAAATACTTTAAGCACTTGATTTAAATATCGCAGGCGCCGGGTTTAAAACCGGAATTCCCAACTCCAGCTCTTACAGTACTCTTTCTAAATGCCGGCTGACATGGCAGTTGATATTCACCGCCGCAGCCAGGCTGACAATATGCGAGGGAAAGGTCTCGATATGCACGGCCAAAGCGGTCACCCGCCCGCCGAACCCCTGCGGACCGATGCCTAGTTTGTTTATCTCACCAAGTATCTTCTGCTCCAAAGCGGCAAAAACCGGATCCGGGTGAGGACGCCCCAAGGGGCGAAAAAGCGCTTTTTTGGCCAAAACCGCCACTTTGTCAAAAGTGCCGCCAATGCCTACGCCGACTACAATCGGCGGACAAGGGTTGGGACCGGCGGATCTGACCTGATCTACCACAAAATCGATGATCCCTTTTTCCCCGTCAAAGGGCTTTAGCATTTTAACGGCGCTCATATTCTCACTGCCCCCTCCTTTGGGGGCAAAAGAGATCTTTAATCTGTCCCCGGAAACAATAGCGGTATAGATCACCGCCGGAGTATTGTCACCGGTATTTTTGCGGTTATACAGCGGATCATCCACGATCGATTTGCGCAAATAACCCTCCCTATACCCCCGGCGAACCCCTTCATTGACCGCCTCCTCCAAAGTCCCCCCGGTCAGATGAAGCTCCTGGCCCCACTCGATAAAAAAAACAGCAAAACCGGTATCCTGACAGACCGGTATCCGCTCACAACGGGAAATCCGCTCATTCTCAATCAACGATTGAAGCACGCCTTTCCCTATAGGCGACTCCTCAAGCTCCACAGAACAGCGCAAGGCCTTTATTACATCCTCACCCAGACAGATATTCGCCTCCACGCACATCCGGGCAACCTGATCCGTAATCTCGGCCACAGTAATCTCACGCAAAACAGACCACCTCCTCTTTGTATGTGCTTATATTTATGAAGAAATCTATTTTAAGACGCCGTGAAGCTATTTGCTCATGGGGTTTTTCATTTTACATCTTACATCCATTAACCGGGGCCAAAAAGTTCGCCTTATCCGGTGACGGCGCCGTATGAAAGCCGGCGCCGTCACCATACAAACAGGACATGCTTTACTTCGGTATACACATATCAGACTGGCCGGGCTCACTTTGCTTGGCATCCGGGTAGTACTTCATTATAGTTTCATGAATACGGCTCACCTGAGCGGCCATATTCTTGCCGTCTTGAGCAGAAGTCTTCAGCCCGTGAGCGCTAACCGCTGAATTTCCCATCTTCAGGTATACGGGTGAAACGATGCGCACCATATCCGGAGCATCGTAGGTGCGGATAAAGCCCCCGGAAGCGGGCGGATTGTCGGTATGCAGGTCAATAGGCACATCCACGGCTTCGCGCAGCGCCGCCAGCATTTCCAGCGTCAAATCGCGTATAGGGTTGATAGTGTTGGCGCCCAGGCGTTCAAAAAGCTTAAATGACGCTGGGTTGCATGCGCCCATATGAGCGGACAGCTTAAGGCTCAAGTCGGCAGGCAAGTCCCCGTTGGCGCGCATATCGGCCAGAACCCATAAAATTCCCTCATCGTAAACTAGTATGCCGCGTGCGCCCAACTCAACGACTCTCTTTACATCTTCTATGGCCCGAACAATGTTTTCCATGCCGCGCAGACGGTAGCCGACCCGGACACCTTGCGGGGTTTTCACTGTTCCGCCGATATCGTATTCGGCCCGAGGACCTATCGAGAAGTTTACTTCTACTCCGTATTCTTTAGCGATTACACAATACTCTTTTAAGTCCTTAGTCGTATGGCGAATAATGCCGTAGGTTTCATCAATCTTATTGATTCTGACCCCATATTCCTTCCATGATGTTTCAACCAGAGCCCGCATGCATTCCGGTGAGTTAATGGTAGGGCACTCGATTCTAAACTGAGCGCCGTCCTTAAAACGCTTGTGGGAGGTAGGCAGATCGTACCTGTCTCCGCTAGGCAAACCCAACTTGACTAAAGATTTCCTTGTTTCTTCGAAAAACATAATTTTCCCTCCTTGAAATGTATGGTTCATATAATTGGCACTTAACTCAACTGTGGAGCTTCATAGCGCCTGGCAAGCACATTCAGGGAATTTACGACTTCTATGCCAAGAGGAATGCCGTTTGTCAGGTTTTCGCTTGTGCTCATGTACTCGATTTCACCCAACATATAGACAGGACCATCGTCTATAGAAGGCATTGACTTGACAATACGAATGATCTCATCGACTTTATTTTTAAAGTTTTCAGGATCATCAAATTTAGCAATATCAATGGCCATAAAAAAATGCCCTGTTTTCGCAGGGCCGCTGTTATCAGTAATGTTTTTAACAGTGCCGGTCATAGCTGTTGAGGTTAGGATTCCACACAATATATCAATGGCCAGGGAAAGTCCAAAACCTTTAACGCCGCCGATGGCCTCCAGGCTGCCTTCCAAAGCCTCCTGAGCGTTTCTTGTGGGTTTACCGCATTTGTCCAGCGCCCAGCCTAAGGGGATATCTGATCCTGTCATGGCGGCATATCTGATTCGTCCACGGGCTGTAACCGTAGTAGACATATCCAGAATAATGGGCGGGTATTCGTTAGCCGGCACGGCAATGGATAATGGGTTAGTGCCCAGAAGCGGTGTTTTTGCTCTGAAAGGAGCCATGGCGGGAGATGCATTTGTCAATACTGCCCCAATCATATCTTCCTTAATGGCCAGCATCGAATAATATGCGGTAATTCCGAAATGATTAGAATTTCTAACCATTACCATGCCACATCCGTATTCTTTTGCTTTCCCGATGGCCAGTTTCATTGCCCGATGCCCTGCAACCTGGCCGAAAGAATTATTGGCGTCCAGTAAGGCAACAGCCTTGTTGTTCATTACCGTATCTACCGCTTTATCTGCTGCCATTACGCCTGCTTCAATTCTGCCTATATAAGCAGACAACCTGACTAGGCCATGGGATTTAACCCCCCTCAGATCGCTCAGCAGCAATGTTTCCGTAATAATATCCGCATTTTCCGGTGCAACTCCAACCTTAACCAGGATGTCGTTAGAAAATAGTTTTAGTTGATCTACGGGGAACAACAGACTATCCTTCACCTGTATCACCTCCTTTTCCATATAATAGTATCTCGGTATATATCACATAAGACCCCGTGCAGTGTTAGCAAAATCGGCAACTTCCCTCAATAAAACCGTATGCCGGCTGCTATTTACAGTGAACTTCCGAGCTACTAAATACATTAATGCAATATTTGTGCCAGGAACAAACACGAAGTGCTGCATTTATCTGAGAGGGCGTAAATCTTGCATTTAAAATTTATAGAGTAATAGACAATAAATATTATGATACGACATGAAACTCTCCAAGTCAGATATAAATAAAATGATCTATTCACAATGCCCCAGTGAAGGATGCCAGGGGTAAAAAGAGAAGTATACCTGACAGGAAGCAAATATATGTACGACCGTTTGTTGCCTGGAATAAAACGTAATAGATGTCATTCAAACAATTCTGTTCAGAGAAAGGTGAGGTGGATGTCGAGCGTCTACTCGACATATTTTATGAGCAGTCGAATTGTGTTAATATCACCCGATGCTAAGCTGGCAGAGAAAGCGCAACAGGTGATCAAAGAAATCAGCGAAGATATAGATGTCATTGAGGGCTCATACAGGGTGGGGTTAAGATATGCCAAGGAGGTGTTTGAGCGCGGAGCAAGCATCATTATTAGCCGCGGAGGGACAGGCCAACTGATTAAAAGCAGTTTGCCTGTCCCGGTGGTAGAAGTTGAAATAAGCACCTTAGATATGCTCAGTGCCATTAACCAGGCCATAAATATATCTACAAACATCGGAATATTGGGTTTTAGGGGTGTAATCGGCAGCGCTCAAAAAATTATTAAGATTATGTCAGGTGTATTTCCTGCCAAAATTATCACTGAGATATTGCATAATGAAACGGATGTACACACAAAAGCGCTGGCTCTTATACAAAAAAAAGTAGGCGTGATCATTTGCGGGCATGCTTTTACCGGCCTTGTTGAAGAGAAAGGGTGTTATGCTGTACCGCTTGAATCAGGAAGACAAGCTGTAATTGACGCTATACGCAAAGCCAGACATTTGCTGGCCGTGCAATTGGAAGAAAAAGAAAAGGCGGAGGTTTTAAAGTCCATCATAGATTTTACATATAGCGGTATAGTAGGAATCGATGCAGAAGGGAAAATTACCGTGTTGAACTCCGCAGCTGAGAAACTGATTGCTTGCTCCGCT
>JAGXSR010000154.1 GCA_018333405.1 Dethiobacter sp.
GCTCATTTAGTCCGTAGCGTTTGAGGCGCTGTTCCGCCTCCTGTGCTGTTAAACCCTCCCGGCAGCTTTGCAGAGAGTGAAGCGTTTCCGTGACATCAAGCTTGTACCATTGCGGCACTGGTGTTCCCCCTTTTACCTAACAGCAGTAAGCTGCATTAAAGGTCTGGTTTATGAAAATCCGATAGAATATAGAATGCATATATTGAAAATTAACATTGTCATTTTACCATCACTCCAAATTATAAACAAGCGCGCCCCGGCTGCTGTCCCCGTCGTCCAGTGTGTCCAATAGAAGAACTGACGCCGCAAATATTTGGACAAGAAATTCAACCCAGTAAATAAAAAAGCCTTTATCCTTATCAAACCTAAGGATAAAGGTCTCACTCTTTACAATCCCTGCCGTCCGGATAGCAAGCTATCGTGTTGACGAACGGCAAAACCATATCAAAGGCGAGTTACTCCCCTTTATTCAGCTAAATGATCGGTTTGTAAAAGAACATCCACGAAGAAAGCATATATTACAGATACTGTTTAGTCAATATAAATTTATGCCGTATCCGGGGCGGTCAGCGTTTTTTCCGGGGCGGATATGATGTGCGGGGCCGGGCTGCTAAACGGGGCCCGGATATTTTCCTTTGAACAGCTGCTCCTGGACTGTGAAATATATGAGATTATCCGCCGCACCGCCGCCGCCATCGAAATATCGGCGGAAACTCTGGCTTTAGATACCATTGACCAGGTTGGCTCGCATAACCATTTTATGTCGGAGCCCCATACCATGGCTCACTTGCGCGAGATCTGGCAGCCGACGCTGATTGACCGCAGCCCCTATGAAAAGTGGGTATTTGACGGAAAAAAAGATATCCTGGAGACGGCGCGGGAGAAAGCGCGCCATATCCTGGAAAACCACAGGCCTGAACCTTTGGCGCCTGCTTTGGAGAGGGAAATGGAACGATTGGTCGAATTTTACCAGCAGGGTAATAGATAATAAATAGCGAGGATGGAAGGAATATTCAGCAGCAACGTCGAAAGATTATGATACTTTACCTATCCTGAATTCTTACGGCCGGTCGCGGCGTGAAGCAGTTTAGCGATGAAGGGACTTCAAAGAAGATGAATCTGAAGACGGCTTCGCAGAAGAGCTTTATTTTAAAGACGATCTTAAACCTGGCCGATGTCGCGGTGCATATGGTTGATGGCGACGGGATTACCCGGTTTTACAACCTGGCCGCCGCTGAAATGGACGGAATGAAGCCGGAAGACGTTCTGGGCCGCCATATTCTGGAAGTATATCCTTCGCTGACCCTTGAGTCCAGTTCGCTGCTCCAAGTCCTGAAAATCAAGCAGCCGATCCTGGACCGGCAGCAGACGGTAGTTAACCGCGCGGGGCGCACTGTAATCATGTCGTATTCCACTTATCCGATCTGTTACCAGAATGAAATTATCGGCGCCTGTGATATCTCCCGTGATATTACCAGAATCAAAGAGCTGTCGGAAAAGCTATTGGATCTGCAGGCGGAGCTGCTGGGGAAAAAATATAATCAGCAAAAAAAAGAGGCCGGCCTGAAAGAAAATTTAACAGGGGCCGGATATACAATTAACGACCTGATCGGGCAGAACAGCAAAATCATTGAGCTGAAAGTGCTTGCCCAGCGTGTGGCGCGCAGCAACTCGCCCGTTTTGGTGTACGGTGAGACAGGAACCGGCAAAGAGCTGCTGGTGCAAGCTATTCATAATGCCGGCTCGCGCAGCAGCGGTCCTTTTATCGCCCAAAATTGCGCCGCGCTGCCGGCAACGCTGTTGGAAAGCATCCTCTTCGGCACCGTGCGGGGAAGTTTTACCGGCGCGGAAGACAGGCCCGGTCTGTTCGAAATGGCCGACGGCGGCACGCTGTTCTTTGACGAAATTAACTCTATGCCCGTGGAGCTGCAGGGCAAGCTGTTGCGGGTGTTGCAGGAGGGAACCTTAAGGCGTATCGGCGACAGTAAGTTAAAGAAGGTGAATGTCCGGGTTGTGGCCTCGACCAATATAGAGCCGCTGGATGCGGTGAAAAAGCAGCAGTTGCGGCTGGATCTGTATTATCGCCTGAATGTGGTCTCCCTGCAGCTTCCCCCGCTGCGGGAACGTCCGGATGATCTGCAGATGCTGGTGTGCTTTTTTATCGAAAGCTATAACGAGAAGTTCGGATTGCAGGTGCAAGGGATTGGCAGCGCTGTCCGGAATATTTTTGATACGTATAACTGGCCGGGTAATGTGCGGGAGCTGAAGCACTGCCTGGAACATGCCATGAATATCGTGGACGGTCCGCTCATTGAAGAAAAACACCTTCCGGCCCATATTACCCGGGGGCTGCGTCCACCCGCAGGGAGCGGTTCCGGGGTCAATTTAAGCCGGGGGCTGAACCATGCGCTGAAGCAATTAGAGAAAGAAGCCATTCTGGAGGCGCTTGAGCAGAGTGCGGGGAATATATCCTCAGCCGCCAGGCGGCTGCGGATTCCGAGACAGACCCTGCAGTATAAACTGAAAAGCTACGGTTTGCCGCAGGATGGGGAGGGAATGATCACGCGCGCCTGATCTTATGCTGCCTGGTATTGGGCAGCGGTGCCAAAAACTTGGCGCCATACCAGGCAGTTGTTGGTGGCTTAACTGCCCAACAGCCCGGCGTAGCGGGAAAAGGCGGTTATTCTGGTAAGTGGTATGAAATTTGCAATAATTTAGTATTCGTTGAATAGAATAGATTGTTTGCAGAAATTAAAGCGCGGCTGTTCCCGATCTCTGCTTTTTGTTAAGGAGGTGAGTTTATCCGACACTAAGAGCAGTACAGAGCCAGGTTTTGCGGGCAGGTTGTTGGTTTCGAATTTATTTTGAAGGAGGCATGTTTATGGAGTACGGGTTTATATCGATCATACCGGCTTTGCTGGCCATTGTTTTGGCGATTGCAACCCGTCAGGTAATCGCTTCCCTGTTTGTGGCGGTCTGGGTGGGCGCTACTATTATTCATAATTACAATCCGTTTACCGGATTTTTGAAAACCCTGGACACCTACATGCTGGAGAAGGTAGC
>JAGXSR010000155.1 GCA_018333405.1 Dethiobacter sp.
CGATCCGGGGCACGGCGGAATAGACCCCGGAACATGCCACAACGGCGCCTTTACCGAAAAGGAGATCGTCCTGGCGGTAGGTCTGGAGCTGAGCCGCCTGCTTAAGCAGGCCGGCGCCGAGGTGCTTATGACCCGGGAAACCGACGAAGACATCAGCCGATACATCCCTGGAGATCCGGCTTACCGCTACCAGCGCGACCTGCAGGGCAGGGTCAAACTGATCAACCAGTCCGGGGCGGATCTGTTTGTAAGCCTGCATATCGATTATATCCATGATCCTGCGGTCAGGGGAGCGATCGTATTTTACTGCCGCAGCCGCCCGGAAAATAAATTGTTGGCGGAAATAATTCAAAAAAACCTCAACCCGGTCGTCGCCGTCAACCCGCAACCGCACCAGTTTATTCACCAGAGCATCAGGGAGGGCAGTTATTTAATTTTAAACAGCGCTGAAATCGCCGGAGTGCTCGTGGAAATGGGCTTTATGAGCAGCCCCGATGATCGGGCCCTTTTAAAACAGGACGGCTACCGAAACAAACTGGCTCAGGCGCTGTTGATCGGCATTACCGAGTACATATACAGCCGGTGACTTAGGCTAGCGGTGCGATGCGGCAGGAAAAAGCGGCGCGCTGGGCGAAGAATATAACCACTTGGCGCCGGCAAAGAATTTATGGAGCGCTAATGAGGAATATTAAGCAGAAACGCGCATCAGTTCATGCCTAGGAGGAGCCAGTCGATTAACGAATACGCACTTGGTTTGGCAGGGGACAAACAGCCCAAAAAATATTACCTGGTGGCCATCCCGGATGGAGAGCTGGCCGTAAAAGCGAAAGCGCTGCAAGAAGAGATCTCGGAGCTGTACAAAGTCTACCGGGAGCCTTTCCCGCCTCTGCATCTCACCGTGGCTGTGATTGCCTTCCCCCCCGCCGCGCTAGCCAATATAACCGAACAACTGGCCGGGTTTGCCAAAGATTTCCTGCCGCTTAAATTAAGCACCCTGGGCGCCGGCTGCTTCCCGGATCCCTATAAGTCGATCCACCTTTCCGTAGAGCGCACAGACGAGCTGGTCAGGCTGTCGTCAACAGTGTTCGCACTGCTAACCGGCATCGGTTACAGCGCCGACTCATTTAACAGCTGGGATTACCATATCAGCCTGGTGAATCGCAACTACGCCGCCCGGGAGTGGACGGAAGCGGAATTTGAGGAAGCCTGCCTTCACCTGAGCCGGGAGCAGCTGGTTCTTACCGGGACAGCCAAGCGCCTTGAGCTGTGGGACCCGGCTTTCCCCCCGCTTAACGTTTTGGCCTCTTTCCCGTAAAACGCGGGGACGGTCCTTTTGTTATAAAATCGAGTTGTTGCGCCTAAACCCGTTACCAGCAAGGAAACGGCGTAGGTTGCATATTACAAAAGGACCGTCCCCGCGTTATATAAACCCGTTACAAGCAAGGATACGGCGTAGGCTGCATATTACAAAAGGACCGTCCCCGCGTTATATTATTCGAGCCAGCGCTGAGGCTTGCTCTCCAGAAACCGGCTCAAAACCAGGCCTGAATCTCTCCATTCGGCGGCAGATTCCACACCGATATAGCGAAAATGCCACGGTTCAAAAACATAGCCGGTTATCTCCTGCGCGCCGTCCGGGTAGCTTAAAGCAAACCCAAATTCATGGGCACGGGCGGCCAGCCACTGTCCAGGCGTCGTTTCGGCGAAAGCGCTGGTGTGATCCGCCGGCGTCCCTCCGAAATCAACCGCGGTGCCCAGTTGGTGCTCCGACTGCCCGGCCCTGGCGCTGAAAGTATTGGCTCTGTCTTCACCGTGGCGGGAAGCGTAATCGCGAAACAGGATCTCCTGGGTCTCAAAGCTACGGTAGGCCGAGGTTAGCAAAAGCTCGATCCCGTCCGCCCGGGCCGCCTCCCACATCCGGCGCAGAGCCTGTTCTGCTTGCTGACGCAGAAAATAGCTCCATTGGCGCTGGGCCGGATGAACCAGCGCCGGCTCTACCTGGACCAGATCGTCCGGCGCATAACGGCCTAAGGTGGTCCGGCGGTCGACCAGGGCCAGCAGGTAATCTCCGTCGGCGATTTCAAGCAACTCCCCTGCGGGCGGATCCGGCAGCGGGGGGATCTCTTCTTCCTCTGTCTCCGGCGGCGGGGGCGGCGGATCAACCGGCTGAACCGGATCCGCGCCGCTCAGCGGCTGCTCCCCGCCAACCGGCTGCGCCGCATGGCTAATCATCACTGCGGAGATAACATCGCGATAGCCATAGCCTGTGCCGGTTATAGCCAAGATTAAAGCAAATGACAACAGCAGCCTTTTTTTCCGCTTTCGGAACCAAAGTTTAAATCTCTTCAATTTAGCCATGCCAAGGGCTCCTTACTCCGTTGATTTTCTACAATGTTTGCTTTGTTTGTTCTGCGTTCATCGACATATATCCTGCCGCAGCGCCATATTTTTCTGCCCTTTAGCATGAACCTGTGCATGGCACAATATACCTTTTACAGATAAAGAAAGGAGAGGCGGGGTGATTTTGCATATCGACAAAACCGATCCGGGGATTGAGCGCGAAACAAATAAGCAGAAGTTTCGACTTGGAAGAAATAGTCATCCTCCGCACAGAATTAGCCAATGCCGATATTTCGTTTACAGGGCAAGGGAAAAAGAAAAAACTACACAGGAAGAATGACAAGCGATCGTTTGATGGTTAAAACGTCGTTTTGAAATAAGTGATTACTCTAGTAAATGCTCCCAATCCCGCCGGCCATAAAGAATCCGAATAACCGTAACAGTTTCATCTTTTTCAGATATCACGTAAAAGGCGATATAGTTTTCTACAATCAGCTTTCGGATTCCCTGTGCGGCAAGGCGCTCATCCGCCACCAAAGCATGACGAGCCGGCAGTTTGGTCAGACCCAGCACAGCCTCTTTGATTTTACCCACCAGTTTTTTCGCTAGAGCAGGCTCAAGCAGTTCATCAGCAATGTATCCGGCAATCGACTGCAAATCGTCCGCCGCAGGCCCGGTTATCAAAACCTTGTATTGTTTCATTTCGACAAATCGTTTTCGATTTTTTCAAATACGCTCTCTGCGGGTACAACTCTGCGGTTTTTTACAGCTTCCATTCCTTCATCCAGCAGCTTATATAGTTCAAATTTGCCTACCAGCTTTTCATAGGTCTCAATACTCATCACCGCCAGATCCCCCTGCCCGTTTCTGGTAATATAAACCGGCTCGGTATACTTGTGACAAAACTCCGAAATCTCAGTGTACTTATTTCTCAAATCAGAGCTTGGCCTGATGTTCGGCATAATCTGCGCCTCCGGCATTATTATACGCATATTCTATCAAAATATTGATATTAAGTCAAGGCTTTGGTTATACTGCGAATAACCTTTTGTTGCGGTAGGTTAAAAATAGGATAGGGAAACCACTGGCGTGGCTTCCCCTTCATGTGCCGCTTGCTGAATCTTTCTTCCTTGCGAATTAATTAACCGGCGCCTACAGCGAAGCGCTGTGGCCGGCGTCAGCTTTCGCCCTCCGGGCGCGTCCGATAAAGATACCGATCGCCAGGAAGAGGAGCACAGAGACCAGCCAGATAGCCAAAAGCAGCCAGCTGACTGTGGTGAAACCAGGCTGCAGCTCGCCCTGAATCCCGGTATGCATCTCTTCCAGACCGGGGATGACGCTGGCGGCGACCCCTTCCTGCAACTGATTCAC
>JAGXSR010000156.1 GCA_018333405.1 Dethiobacter sp.
CTTAAAACTCATTGTCCGCCAGCCACTGGTGGCTACGGCAACCTTAGATCGGTTTGATATTGTCGCCAAGGTAGAGGGCGGCGGCTTTTCCGGGCAGGCCGGCGCGCTTCGTCACGGCATCGCCAGGGCACTGCTTCAGGCTGACGGAGAATACCGTCTTGTTTTGAAAAAAAGCGGATACTTAACCAGGGATCCGCGGATGAAAGAGCGCAAAAAATATGGTTTGAAAAAAGCGCGCCGTGCGCCGCAGTTTTCCAAGCGCTGATTTAAGAGACTTCATTTCTATTTTCAGGAAAAAAACGAGAATCTAATCTCCTGCCCCGTTTGTGGGCAGGTTTTTTATTTGCCTGCAGATTGGGATAATTTGGCCTGCGGCTTCTGGAAAACATAAAAAAAGGGAGCAGAGAATATAAATGGAGCACCGGAGCCGATATAAGAAGGACTTAGCGTGATCATGGAAAGCTGCTGTAAAATCATGCCGGCTTGTTGTAAACAAGCGAATGGCAACTTATATTTCGGTAAATCTTAGCTGTTGATAAAGTGGGAAGAGTGTTTTATAATTTTAGTTAAGGCGATTAACATTAAATAAATTAAAAGGTTCTGAATCAGTGAAAGTTAAAAAGTACTTGGATAATAAATTAAGTCAGGGAGCGGTGCATGTCACCCTGATTGATCCCTCCCGCCAGGAGCCAGAGGTGGCCGGCCGGCTAGCGGAGACTGCCCAGGAAGTCGGCAGCGACCTGATCTTTGTCGGCGGCTCCGCCGGCATGACTCAATATACCCTGATGGGAACAGTGGATATGGTCAAACGGCGGGCCACTATCCCGGTACTCTTTTTTCCATCAGGAACTGAATCCCTAAGCTTAAATCTGGACGCTTTTTTATTTTTAAGTATGCTTAATTCCGGTAATACCCAGTTTGTCAGCGGCGCCCATGCCAAAATCGCTCTGGTGCTGAAGCGTCTGGAAATGGAAATCATCTCTGCGGGTTATATTATGATTGAACCAGGAATGAAAATCGGCGAGTTAGGTGAGGCGGATCTGGTATCCCGGGATAATTTCTGGAAAGCGATCGGCTACGCCCTGGCTGCCGAATATATGGGCATGAATTATGTTTATCTGGAGGCAGGCAGCGGCGCTGCACAACCTGTGCCTGCCGGGATGATCCGCGCGGTCAAACGGGAAATTTCTATTCCGCTGATCGTGGGCGGCGGTATCCGCACCGCCATCGACGCCCGCCGGGTGCGTCAAGCCGGCGCCGATATTATTGTGACCGGTACAATCATTGAAAACGCGGGCTACCGCGAGCGCCTGCGCTCTATTTTGAGCGCTTTGAAAGAATAGCGAGCGTAAGGAGAGCGCAGCATAATGAACAGCAGAGCTTAAACGGGTCTCAGTTTATTTGTAAATGGCTGCACCCGGGCTATTGAGGCAAGTATTAAATCGATACAGGAGAATGGATTATGGAAAAATTTCTACCCAATCAGGAGAACAGCGCCCTGCTGATTATAGATGTTCAAGAAAGACTCGCTGCCGCAATGAAGGTTATGGTAAAAGCGGCGGTGATCAAAAACTGCTTGCATCTGATTGAGCTTTCAAAAATGCTCAATATACCGGTAATTTTAACTGAACAATATCCCAAAGGGCTCGGTCCGACAGTGGCTGAGATCAAGGACGCGCTGCCGGAATATCTGCCTCTGGAGAAACTCGCCTTTAACTGTTGTCATGAGTCGAAATTTACATATGAGCTGAAAAAGCTCCGCAAAAAAAATATCCTGCTCGCCGGAATGGAAACCCACATCTGTGTGCTGCAGACATGTCTAGGGCTTTTGCAGGACGACTACAATGTTCATCTGGCCAGTGATGCGGTATGTTCCAGGACAAAAGAAAACTGGGTAACGGGTGTTGAATTTATGCGTGACGCAGGTGCGGTGATCACAAGCACCGAGACATTTATGTTTCAATTGCTTAATGTTGCCGGTACGGAGCAATTCAAGGCTATGTCCAAGAGGATCAAGTAGGGGCGACCCGGTGGGTCGCCCTTGTGCTAGGCGACCCGGTGGGTCGCCCTTGTGCTAGGCGACCCGGTGGGTCGCCCTTGTGCTAGGCGACCCGGTGGGTCGCCCTTGTGCTAGGCGACCCGGTGGGTCGCCCTATCACAGGGGGACGGTTACAACCCAATACAACCGTCCCCCTGTGTCAGGCGCATTCGCCGCCCCGTCCGGTCAGTATTTCCAGGGCGTGCTCCAAAACAGGCGCCAGCACATTCAGGCATTCACGCACAGCCTTGGGGCTGCCGGGCAGGTTGACGATCAGGGTGCGGCCGCAAATACCGGCTACGCCCCTGGAGAGCATCGCTTTTGCTGTAACCGCCGATGTTTCCCGGCGTATCGCCTCAGCAATCCCCGGGACCAGGCGGTCCACTACCTTCAATGTGGCCTCGGGGGTAACATCTCTGGGGGAGAGGCCTGTGCCCCCGGTGGTGAAGATAGCATCCAATCCTTCTTCCACCATATTTTTCATAGCGGCAATCAGGACTTCCTGATCGTCGGGCGCTACTTTATAGCTGACCAGATCACCCCAGGGGGCCAAAACTTCACCGGCGGCAGGGCCGCTTAAGTCCTCCCTTTCTCCGGCGGCGCCCTTGTCGCTGGCGGTGATCACGCCAAAATTATACGCGGGGCGGACCTCCAGAATGTCTCCCATATTTACCGGGCCACCCCGCAGCACTTCTGCGAAAATTCCCTCACGCGGCATAACGCAGTCGCCGGCCTGGTCATAGATCGCGCAGCGGTTGTGGCATTCCTTTCCGATTTGAGTCACTCGCAACATTGCTCCCGGCCCTATTTTCAGCCGGACACCCACAGGCAGGTCAAGCAGCTTGATTCCGGTGGTGGTCAGATTTTCGGCAAAGTCTCCGGGGCCAACCTTAAGTCCCATGGCTACCATCTTCTCTATACTTTCCATGGCCAGCAGGCTTACCTGCCGGTGGTTGAACCCGGCGTGGGCGTCTCCCTCCAGGCCCAGACCCGGCAATAGATACCCACGCGCTATATTTTTCTTCCGCTCTCCCTTGTTGGCGCTGCTGCATACGGCGTATATTTTTCCCATAATTATTCCTCCCAGCGATAATGCCCGGAGCGTCCCCCTTTTTTTTCAATCAAGCGGATATTGCGGATGACCATTGATTTATCTAGCGCCTTACACATGTCGTAGATCGTTAAAGCGGCTATGCTTACTCCGGTCAGCGCTTCCATCTCCGCGCCGGTCTTGCCGCTTAAGTTCACGCGCACCCCGATTTCAATTTTGCTTTCCCTGCCCTCTGACGGCGTAAACTCCACCTCTACCCCGGAGATGAACAAAGGGTGAGCCATAGGCACCAGCCGTCCCGTTTCTTTAACCGCCATGATCGCCGCTACCTGTGCTACACCCAGCACATCGCCCTTAGCCAGTTTCCCTTCCAACACCCGGGCCAGAGTCTCGCGGTTCATCACTATTTCACCCCGGGCGTAAGCCTCCCTTTCGGTTTCTTCCTTGCCGGAGAGATCCACCATGCGCGGCCTGCCTGATCGGTCAAAATGAGTGAATTCACCGGGCCTACCAATGCCGGCCGGCGTAAAAAAACGTTCAACGATAAATTGGGCCAGACTTTTGGCATCCTCCAGGTTAAATATCGGGACAGGCGCCTCCAGGTCGGCCACGTCAGTCACCACGGCTATAAGCAGTTCAGGTAATAGCGCCTTCCGGTTAACTGCGCTCCGAACCACTTCGATTTTTGGATTATCGCTATTTTTCTGTCCCTCCACCAGCACCAAATCCAGATCTTTAAGCCTCTGCAGCGCCGCAGAGATTCCTCCGAGTTCCCGGTCGGCGCCGATCAGGATATACTTTTCCGCCGTGGTCATCCCGGTGATCGCTGCTCCGGCCTGAGCGAAACGCCAGGTATCTTTTCCCGGCAAATCAAGGTTGTAGTGATGGATTTCCCCTTTTAAGGCGGCCACCTTTAAGCCGCGGCTGGTCAGCTCGGGCAAGAGCTTTTCTAATATTGTGGTTTTCCCAGTGCCCGACTGGGCGGAAACAAAATTAATCGTTACGGGTGTTTTCCCCAAACAATCAACCTCCTGTCTTCGACATTGATCGCATTGCGCCCGGGATGAGCAAACTGCTTTGACGACCGGAGCGCATATGGTGTTCCCGCGGTTTCAAGAGCAGTGCTTCTTCCATCAGCACCTTTAGCGCGTCCAAGCTGCCCAGAGCCGGCCGGACAGAGTATTCATCCTGCCAGTAGAGGCAGGTTTTCAGTTTTCCCTCCGCTGTCAGGCGCAGGCGGTTGCAGGAACGGCAAAAGTGATCACTTACAGGATGAATCAGGCCTACGCTGCCTATACCCCCCGGCACGGTATAGACTTGAGCCGGGCCGGCGCCGCCGGGCGCCTTAGCCGGCGTCAGCGGTAACCTCGCTTTCTCCGCCGCCTCGCGCACAAAGCTTAAAGGCAGGTAGCGTGTCCGGTATTCCCGGCCATGATCGCCAATCGGCATATATTCAATGAACCGAACATGAACCGGTTTGCGGGCTGTCAACTCTAAAAAGGCCGGCACCTCCAAATGGTTCAGCCCTTTCATCAGAACGGTATTTATCTTTAACGGGGTCAGTCCCACCTGCAAGGCCGCTTCAATGCCCTCCAGGACCTGGCTCAGTTCGCCGACACGGGTAATTTTATTATAGGTTAAAGGGTCCAGGGAATCGAGGCTTATGTTGACCCGCATCAAACCTGCCTTTTTCAATTGGTCTGCGTAACGGGGCAGCAATATTCCATTGGTGGTCATGGACAGATCCCGGATTCCCGGGATCTGTGAAATAGCGCTCACCAAGGCGGCCAGGTCTTTGCGCACCAGCGGCTCGCCACCGGTGAGACGGATCTTGCAGAGGCCTGACAATACCCCCGCTTCCACCACCTGCCGTATCTCTTCAAAAGTAAGGATTTCCCGGTGCGGGATCTTTTTT
>JAGXSR010000157.1 GCA_018333405.1 Dethiobacter sp.
ATAAGGGGGGCAAATCAACACTTCCACCCCGCTGAATCGCCCGGCAAATTTCTTGAACTCAATTAAGAAAGCTTCAGTTTCAGCAATGGTTTTGTGCATCTTCCAATTTGCGGCAATCATTAAATCCACAGACGCTCACTCCGTTCTTATCCGCTGTTCACTAAAATCATTTTTCTTGCAGTATTTTGATACCGGGCAGCTCCCTGCCTTCCCAGAACTCAAGCGTGGCGCCGCCGCCGGTGGAGATAAAGCTGATCTCGCCGGACAGCCCCAGGGATTCCAGGGCGGCCACCACGTCACCGCCGCCGACCACGGAATAGGCATCACTCCGGGCCACCGCCCGGGCTAAAGTCTCTGTTCCCCGATGAAACGGGGGAACTTCATAAACACCAAGGGGGCCGTTCCAGATAATCATCTGTGCTTCGGATACAATCCGGCTGTAACGGGTGGCCGTGCCAGGGCCGATGTCCACCGCTTTCCAACCTTCCTCCACCGCCCCGTCGCCGATAATCCTATAGGGGCTGTCCGCTTTAATTTCCCGGGTAATCAGTAAATCCTCCGGCAAGAGAATCCGGCAGCGGCTCTTTGCGCTGTCTTCCAACATTTTTTTCGCCTCAGCGATCCGTTCAGACTCAACCAGCGAATCGCCCAGGGCACAACCCTGCGCGGCCAAAAATGTATTGGCCATTCCACCCCCGATTAGCAGCCAATCAGCAAGCTGTAAAAAACGGCGGATCACGTTCATTTTATCCGATACTTTCGCTCCGCCCAGGATGGCGACCAGGGGTCGCCCAGGGTTGTCGATGCAGCGGGTGAGCGTTTCGATCTCTTTGATCATCAGCAGCCCCGCCACCGCCGGTAAAAAATCGGCTACGCCGACTGTGGAAGCGTGTGCCCGGTGCGCAGTTCCGAAAGCATCGTTTACATAAAGATCTGCCAGTTCCGCCAGCTGACGGGACATCTGCGGATCATTTTTTTCTTCTCCTTTTTCAAAACGAACATTCTCTAAAAGCAACACCGCACCGTATTTTAGCGTGGCAACGGCGGCGGCGACAGAATCGCCAACCACCTGGTCCAGCTTTATAACCGGCTCATTCAGCAGCTCCGAAAGCCGGCCGGCAACGGGATCCAGGCGCAATTCAGCTTTCACTTCTCCTTTGGGCCGGCCCAGATGCGACGCTAAGATCACTTTTGCTCCGTGATTCAACAAGTAGCGAATTGTCGGCAAAGCCTCGCGAATGCGGGTGTCGTCTTTAACCTCTCCCCCGATCAGCGGTACGTTAAAATCAACCCGGACCAGAACTCGTTTACCGCCTACCTCTATATCCTGAACTGTAACTTTGGCCAAATCAAACACCACCATAGTGAAATTTTCCAACAACGGCAATTATATTTTAGCACAAACTCTTCGTAAGCAGCAGAAGAACAGACTCTATTATTTTCCCGCCGGGCAAACAGCTTATCCCTGAGGTATAGTAATCGATCAGGTTAACCTGTACCCGTTCTGAAATGGGCAGTAAATTGATGGAAACATATTCTCGGGGCGCCCTGAATCATGATCCCTTACTTCTGAATGCTGAATGCCTGGACGATAAAACATCCTGCCGGCGCGAGGTTTTCTGTAAAAACTGACTGTAGGCAAGCTACAGCCGGCGGCGTTTGTATGAAGGGGGAATAGACATCTCTTCACGGTATTTGGCGATTGTACGCCGGGAAATTTTAATCCCTTTGTGCTGGAACAGATCCGTCAATTGCTGGTCGCTCAGCGGGTTTTGAATCTCTTCCCGGTCAATCGTCTCCCGCAACTGCGTTTTTATACTGTGCGATGAGTAGCCCTCTACTCTGTCGCCGGTAAGACCGCTGGAAAAAAAGAATTTCATCGGATACAAACCCTTGGGCGTTTGAATGTACTTATTATTGGTGGCCCGGCTCACCGTAGACTCATGGATTCCCACTTGTTGGGCCACCTCCCTCAAGGTCAGAGGTTTGAGCTGCTTTATCCCGTGCTCTAAAAAACTGCGCTGGATATCCACAATTTGCCGTGCTACTTTATATAGGGTCACGCGGCGCTGCTCGATGCTGCGTATAAGCCACAAAGCTTTATCGAACTTGCCCCTGATATATGAAGAGAGAGTATCATCGCTGCCGTTTTGAAGCAATTTATGATAGAAGGGGCTGATAAAAAGATGCGGCGCTGCCGAATCATTGATCATGATTACGTATTCCTGATCTACTTTTTCCACGATGATATCCGGGATGATATAGCGAATACTGCCTCCCTCGCCAAATATACTGCCCGGCTTGGGGTTTAAAGTGCGGATCAAATCAATCGCCTCCTGGACTGCTTTCAGATCACAGTTCAGGCGGGAAGCAATATGCTGAAACCGGCCGTCTGCGGCAGCCGGAAGATAATTCCTGACAATTTTAACAGCCAGTTCCGGCGGGTTTCCTAAACTGATCAGCTGGTTTAAAAGACATTCCTGCAGGTTACGGCTGGCGATACCAGCCGGTTCAAGACGCTGTATAATTTTTAATACCCGATACAGCCTTTTTTCCGTAACCCCCAAGGCTTGGGCCAATTCATCAAGATCGGCGCGCAAATATCCGTTTTGATCCAGGCTCTCCGCCAGAAACGAAGCCATACTGAATTCGCGGGGAGACAGACCCATCAGGCGCAGCTGGCCTAACAGGTCTTCCATCATCGATTCCGCCCCCCCGGCACAGTTCTCAATGGAGGGTGGTCCTTCCCACAATTGAAACTTGGTGTCTTCCCTGGCTGACCAGTCTGCGTCCCGAAAATACTCTTCCCAGGAAAACCCCTCATTGGCAGTTTGCCCGTTAGATTGTTTTTCAAATGTCTCTGCCCCGTTATCCTTTTCCTCTGCTGCCGATTCCTGCATCTCCAGCACCGGGTTGTTGAGCAGCTCTTCCTGAACATAATCAACCAGTTCCAAGGCTGAATACTGCAGCAAAGCAATAGCCAGCTTCAGCTCCGGCGTTATAATCAGCTTCTGTGTTTGTTCCAGCTTCAACTGGTAATCTAATTTCATCACCATAAGTACACCCCATGATTACTTCGACACAATTCAGGGAATTTCCTGCATCACGCCTGCCGGGACAAAACCGATAATATTGCATAATTATACCATATGCTATGCGGAATCCCGCTATGACTTGCCTTCTTTAATGCCGCCTGCCTCAGCAATTTTTACCAGTTGCCTGAAGCGGTGGTTTACTCCCGATTTGCTGACCGGAGGATTGAACATCGACCCCAATTCTTTCAATGAGGCTTCGGGGAAACGCCGTCGCAGCCGCGCTGCCTCTCTGACCGCGGGCGGCAGGCTATGCAGTCCGACCTGGTCGTCCAGCCGTTCAATCAGGGCTAACTGTTGCTGGGCTGAATTAACGATTTTTTGCAGGTTAGCCGTGTCACAGTTCACCTGGCGGTTCACCTGGTTGCGCATGCTTTTAACTACCCTGAGATTCTCCAGGTAGAGCAGTGCATTGCCGGCGCTGATAATCCTTAGAAAATCGGCAATCGCTTCTGCATCTTTTAAATAGATTGAGCTGTTGCCGTGGTGCTGACGATAAAATGCTTTAATCGAAAAAAAATGAAGACACTTTTGCAAGAAAGCGGCATCTTCCTGGTAGCTGCAACCAATTTCCAGATGATAACCGGAGCGGCCGGAAACACTGAGCGAACCTGACGCCAAAAATGCTCCCCGGACAAAAGCCCGTCTGCAACATTGTTTCCGCGGGGTTAAACGGAACTCTCTGGAAAGATGGTTAGTCTGACCGGATTCTTTTAAATTTAAGCAGACGAGTAACGCTTCCACCTGATCAGCCCCGGCCACTTGTACCAGATAACATTTTTTGCCCAATCGACGCCCCAATTGCCTGATTACATCCGGTGATTGAATGCCGGCCGTTTTAAGCAGGCTGAACAAGTGGCGGGCAATATTAATATAATCCACCTGGATGATTAAGGTTTGGCTGTTTTCCCGGATGGACAGGTATCCACGCAATATCAAAAATGCCGCCAATTCCCACGAGCGGCAGCAGCTGCGCTTTTCCTCGTAACGGGACAGCTCTTGCTTCACTTCCCGGGTAAACGGCACCTGACATCGCACCTCCCTGGTTAAGCCGGATTGATCAGGCCAAAGGCTTGATCAGCGGTCAAGCTTTGTTCATATCCCTATGCCGGCAACTCACGCGAAATCGATCCCCCAGCAGGCGGCTCAGCTCTTCGATCAGAGCCACAGAGCGGTGTCTTCCACCTGTACAGCCTACCGCTACCACTAAACTCGACTTCCCTTCACGAGTATAGTGGGGAATGGAAAACTCGAGCAGATCCTGCACCTTTTGCAAATATTTATGGGTCACCATCCAGCGCCATACATATTCCTTTACCTGGGGATCCTGACCGGTTAAAAGTCGTAAATGCTGCACATAATGTGGATTTGGTAAAAAACGAACGTCAAAAACCAGATCGGCATCAAGAGGCAAGCCGTACTTGAAGCCAAAAGAAACCATGTAAATATCCATCTTTTTTTCCCGTTGGTCGGGTTCATACAGGTTGGCAATCCTTTCTTTAAGCTCCCGGGGTTCCAAGCTGCTGGTGTCAATAAATTTATTCGCCTTGCCCCGCAGCTCGGCCAGCATCTCCCGCTCTTTTTGAATTGCCTCCGGCAGGCTTAAATGGGCCAGGGGATGGCGCCGCCTGGTTTCCTTGTAACGGCGGATCAGCACCTCATCGTCTGCTTCAAGAAATAGAATTTCATAGTCGATTTGTTGATTGTCAAGCTCTTGTAACGCTTCAAACAGATTGTTAAAAAAGGCTCCGCCGCGCAAATCGCTGACCAAAGCAATTTTGTTCAACTTTCCTTCCAGTTGATTGAACAGCTCGGCAAATTTAGGGATCAGGGTCGGAGGGAGGTTGTCCACGCAAAAGTAACCTAAATCTTCAAAGCTATTGATCGCATGGCTCTTGCCTGCTCCCGATAAACCGGTTATCAGAACAATGTGTATCGCTTTTTGCGTCTTCAGATGGACTCCCCCTAGATATGGCTAAATTTACTCGAAATTTAACAATACATAGTCTTCGATTATCCGCGCTACGCCATCTTCAGCATTGGACGCAGTTACCAGATCCGCCGACCGGCGGATCTCCGGACGGGCATTGGCCATAGCCACACCCAAGCCGGCATATTCAATCATATCCAGATCATTATAGCTGTCGCCGAATGCAATGATCTCTTCCGGACGGATATTAAACCATCTCGCCAACCAACGCAGCGCCTGACCTTTAGTCGCCAGCCGGTTGGTAATCTCCAGGAAATGGGGCAGCGATTGCAGAGCTGCGATTTTATCCCCATACTTTGCTTTTAACACAGCCTCAATATCACAAATACGCCCGTCCCAATTAATGATCGTCAGCTTAGCCGGATCTTCTCCGCACTGCTTTAAAAACGGAGTGAGTTTGCCTACCGCTTCCAGATCAACATCCGCGATGCTCTGGTAATAGCGGGAAAATTCATTTTCCGCTTCAACGTAGAGACGATCCCCGATAAAAACATTAACATGATATCCTTCTGCTTCAGCGTATTTAGCGATGGATATGGCCAAGCTATTCTCTAAAGGTTGGTAATAAAGCGTTTCCCTGCTCTCGGTAGTCTTAATCAGGGCGCCGTGATAGTTGATCATCGGCCAGTCCACATTCAATTCCAGCTCACGCACGTAGGGGATACTGGTCCGAAACATCCGGCCGGTGGCTACGGTCAAGATTGTCCCTCTCTTAACCGCTTCCCTGACTGCGTGTTTATTCCGGGGAGAAATTTTCGAATCCTCATTAAGAAAGGTGCCGTCTAAGTCGATGGCGATCAAACGATATTTCATCAATCCTGCTCCTGATCCACAGATTATGACTTGGGGGATCCATGAAAACACTTTCCCTTCCTGCATTATAGCACATTCCGGACCCTGTGCTGATCATAGGCTTGGGTTAACCGCTCCTTTATAAAAATTGCAGGTTAAAGCTGGTGCAAATGACGGTAGAGGGAGCGTGATATACTCTTGCCGAAACCAGGAACAGATTCGATCTGTTTTTCGGATGCGCGTATCAGGTTTTCCATGCTGCCGAAATGATTCAGCAGAGCAGCTCGTCTTTTAGAGCCTATGCCAGGAATACGTTCCAAAGCAGATCGGCTTGTGCCACGCCGGCGCAAAAGACGATGGTAATCCTGGGCAAAGCGGTGCGCCTCGTCTCGAATGCGCTGCAGAAGCTGCAGCAAAGTGCTGTGAGCCGGCAAGATCAGCGGTGATTCGGCGCCTTGAATAAATAACTGATCCGGATTTTTAGCCAAAGAAAGCACAGGCAGTAAAGTGAACCCAGCTTGATCCAATGCTTCCCTGACCGCCCCTAATTGTCCTTTACCGCCATCGATCAGAATCAGTTCGGGTAAAGGCCAGTCTGTGCGTGCAAATCTTCTGCCGATGACTTCCTGTAAAGCGGCATAGTCATCGCCGGGAGGAGTCCGGCGCAAGTGAAAATGACGGTAGCTGCCCTTATGCGGGCGCCCTTGCTCAAATACAACCATTGAGCCGACCGCTTCTCTTCCTTGTAGATGCGATATATCGTATCCTTCAATGCGCTTCAGTTCCTGCGTTAACCCGGCCACGGCGGCCAGCTCAGCCAGGGGCAGCTGTTCCCTCTGCCGGCTGCGCTGCAGCTCTTCTTCTAATCTGTGTTGGCCATTACGCTGAGCCAGATCCAAAAGTTTCCGCCGATCGCCCCGGGTCGGGGTAATCAAAAGCACCCTGTAGCCGGCCAGCTCTTTAAGCCACCGCTGCAGCAGATCTTTCTCGTCGACAGGAGACGACAGAATGATTTCCGAGGGGGGCAAAGCTCCCCTGCTGTAGTATGCCTTGATAAAAGCCGAAAGGAGATCGGAGACGAGCTCTCCGGCGGCCTTTTTCAGTTGAAAATGTTCCTGCCTTAACAGTTTGCCCTCGCGAACGACAAACATATGTACCGCTGTTTCTTTTCCATTCCTGACTAAGGCCAATATATCCTGGTCAGCCGCTTTTTGCAAGTCGAGCACTTTTTGTTGCCGATCTGATACCTGGCGCAGAGTGATCAGTTGATCTCTTAAGCCAGCCGCTTCCTCATACCTTTCCTGAGATGACGCCAGTTTCATTCTTTGTTCAAGCTCACGTTCAAGCTCTGTCTGCCGGCCTTCCAAAAATAAAACAACCTGCTTTACCTGGGCGCTGTACTCTTCAACAGAAACGGATTCGGCGCCCCGGCAGGGAGCCAGACATCGCTTCATCTGATAGTTTAAACAAGGTCTGGCGAATGAGGGATCCCCGGTTAGCGGCTGACGGCAGCGGCGCAGCGGAAATATTTTTCCCAACAGGCGCATGGTATGGCGCACCGCCCCGGCGTTAGTATAAGGGCCGAAAAAACGCTCAGTGGACTGCACCGTCTGCGCTGCCTGCTTTATCCTTCCGCGTCCCTCTTTTTGGGAAAGGCGCAGGTATTCGAGACGTGGATACGGCTCACTGGTCAGCCGCAAGCAGGGATAATCTTTATCATCTCTTAAGTTTACATTATAGCGGGGCCGGTGCTCTTTAATCAAATTGCACTCCAGAACCAGCGCCTCTACCTCTGAATCAGTAACCAGATATTCTATATCGCGCATCTGAGCCTGCAGGGCTTTTAGCCTGGGTGTGGCCGCTCCTCCTTCCGTCAGGTATGAACGGGCCCGCTGACGCAGAGAGACGGCTTTACCCACATAGATCACCCGCCCCACGGCGTCTTTAAACAGATAGACGCCCGGGGATGCGGGCAAGCGGCTTACTTTATCCTGCAGCTGTA
>JAGXSR010000158.1 GCA_018333405.1 Dethiobacter sp.
CGGAAGGAAGCTGCCTCTATTGCAGGGATTATCTCGGAGAAGGGAAGGGCCAGGATAAAGGATTTACGGCGAATGATCCGGAATATATATAAATAATAGAAATAATGCGCGGGTAACAGGTGTAAAAAAACGACAGATAGGGAATATAAATAATTTAGCCTGCCCGAGAAAAGAGACTACTGGATATGGATGCAAAGCGTGTTGCACTGATCAATGAAGTTGCGAACACTGTGACCCACGGAATCGGCACAGCGCTTTCCATAGCGGCTTTGGTGCTGTTGGTTGTGTTTGCCGTCATTTACGGAGACGTATGGCATGTGGTCAGTTTCAGTATTTTTGGCTCCAGCCTGGTTCTGCTTTATCTGGCTTCAACATTATATCATGGGTTCCGGAATCCAAGAGTTAAGAAGATATTTAAAATCATCGATCATTCGGCCATTTATCTTCTGATCGCAGGCACCTATACTCCGTTTACCCTGGTCACTCTGCGCGGAGATCAAGGTTGGGTATTATTTGGAGTCATTTGGGGGTTGGCGGTGGCTGGAATACTGTATAAGGCATTTTATATTAACCGGCATGTAGTTATATCAACCTTGTTTTATCTGGCTATGGGCTGGCTGATTGTATTCTCTATACGTGATTTATTCGAAAACATGCCTTTAAATGGGATCATTCTTCTTGTAAGTGGCGGCCTCTCTTATACCTTGGGTATGATATTCTATGCCGGCAAAGATAGATTGTTCTTTCATGCTGTGTGGCATCTTTTTGTGCTGGGTGGCAGCATATTCCATTTTTTCTCAATATTATTCTATGTTCTCCCGTTAAGGTAAGGCGCCTGACGCCATAAACAGTGTTACCATGTGGCCTAGTAGGAATTTCTCAACTGATTGTCGAAATGGATAACATGGATAAACACAAATCTCACATTAGAAAATGCATCCGGAAATTGATTATAATTTTTATCGCCGGAGTGTTTTCGCTTGCCGGGTGTTTTCCTCCGGGGGAAGACAGAGGCGTTGGCGACAGAGAGGATAGAGAAAACAATGATCTCATTGATGGCCAAATGGAGCTTACGCTTTTTTTCCCAAATATGTCTTATAACCCGGAAGATCGGAGCAGCGAGGCGGTAATACCGATCAGGAGACTTGTGCAGAAGACCGAAGCGCCGGCCAGAGCCACCGTGACGGAACTTCTGCGGGGACCGTCATTTATGGAGTCAAGCAGCTACGGTGTGGGCCCGATTGTGGCGGCGAATGTTAACCTGATTGATATATATATAAAAAACGGAATCTGTGTTGTCCAGCTGGATTATCATGGTTTGCTGTTCAGCGGGTTGCCTGTGCCGCAAGAGCAGGCGGAGAAGTTTTTCGTGCAATCGTTGGTCTATTCTCTTGGATCGCTGCCTTCCGTTTCCGCAGTATGGATATTCCACCGGGAACGCCCCTGGCAAGGTGAATTCTGGCAGTACTACGGCCCGGTTAACTTTCCAAACAGAATTTTGGAATATACCTTATATTACAGCAGCTATATATTGCCCGATATAAATGGCTATGCCAAGGAATCGTCCCTGATTTCAGAGGAGATCGTTTTGGAACAGCGACATCCTTTCATAAGCTATACCGGAGGGCTGGAAGGCCCCTTTTTTGCCATAATTGATAAGCTTGCAGCCGGATCCGGCCCTGGTTATGACCCGGTTTTACCCGAAGGTACACATGCAGTACAGTTTGAGCTGCATGACGGAGTATTAACTATTCATCTGGCCGGCCGGCAGCCGGCCGGCTACCCGGCTGCCCAATCAGCGATTCGCTCTTTGGTTTATACTTTTACCGAATTGCCTGAAATAGAACGGGTCATAGCTACACTCAACGGGGAACCCTTCAGTGACGGGAATGACGTATGGATTCTCCCCCTGAGCCGCAATGAGATGCAATAAATATAAATTATCCCTGCCTGGCGTGCCTGACGGCCACGGTGCGATATCCTGTTTTGAGTGCCGGGACAGGGTCAGCTACACCAGCACCGGGACAGGGCCTGCTTCTTTGCATATTTGATTCTGTGCCTGTTTCAGTATTGCCGCGCAGCGGATTAAGGCTTCTTTTTCAGGGTCGGCCAGATCCGGGTAGAGAATATCTTTTATCCCGTTACGGTTGATCACAGCCGGCAGGCTGAAGCAGACATTGCTGATCTCACTGTATTGATGAACCAGAGAGGATATGGTCAGAATCGAGTTTTCATTTCCGAAGATGCTTTGCACAATCTGCTTTACCGCCAGAGATATTGCATAATATGTAGCGCCTTTCCGGGTGATGATTTGTTCTGCGGCGTTACGCACCTTCTGCCCGATCTCTTCCTGCGCGGAACATCCTTTGCCGCAAAAGAGGCAGAACTGATCCAATTTAATTCCGGCTACTTGCGTGGCGCTCCAGACAACAACGGCGCCGTCTCCGTGTTCGCCGATCACATATCCGTGAATATTGCGTGGGTTAATCCGGCAATGGAGGCTGATTTGATTTCTGAAACGGGCAGTATCCAGTACCGTTCCGGAACCGAACACTTTATCCGAAGGAAGCCCGGAGAGCTTTACTGACAGGTAGGTCAGCGGATCTACCGGGTTGGTGACAACGAGCACCAATAGTTGATCGTTATATTCTAAAATGGATGGGATAATCCGGCGGTAGAGCGCGGCATTTTGATGGAGCAGATCCAGGCGGGTTTGGCCGGGCTTTTGGTTTACGCCAGCGGTGATAATGGCGATATTTGCCTCACGGCAAAGGCTGTATCCGCCGGCGCGAACGTTTACCGGACGTAAAAATGATAAACCGTCCCGGATATCCAGAACTTCTCCTTCAGCCTTGGCCATATTAATATCGATCAGTGACAACTCCTCGACCGTGCCGGCAGAGGCCAAGGTATAAGCAAGAGTAGATCCTACGTTACCTGCTCCGATAATTGCAATATTTCTGATCATATAATATACACCTCCCGTCAGTTTCTATATTAGGATAACCTGGCTTGGAGGAATATATTTAACAAGTTATGCAGAGAAAAGGCGTATCATGCTTTCATCCTTCAATCATTCGGGTTTCCAGGCTGTCCATAGATTCATCCAGGAGCCTGTCAATATCCAGAGCGGTTTCTGCATCGTTTACCCGGGATAATGTCGGGCGAGTAACTGGATGGCGGGGGACAAACAGTGTGCAGCAATCTTCATAGGGTCTGATCGATACCGGGTAAGTCTCTATAGCTTGCGCCAGATCAATGATTTCGCGTTTATCCATAGCCAGAAGCGGTCTTAAAATCAACATACGGGTAACAGCGCTGATTACTTCCATACTTTCCAGGGTCTGGCTGGCTACCTGGCCCAGACTTTCACCAGTAACCAAAGCTTTAATGCCGCTTCGACGGCACAATTTGTCTGAAAGGCGGATCATCATTCTGCGCAATAGAATGATGCCTAGTTCTTCCGGGCAATTTGTCCGAATAGCTTTTTGAATCGAGGCAAGGCTGATCATATGCAGCGGCATGGGACCCCCGAATCGATTAATAGTCCGGCATAAATCGATCGCTTTTTCCTGAGAACGTATGCTGGTAAACGGATAACTGTGAAAGTGCAGCGCACCAATGGATAACCCCCGTTTCATGGCCATCCATCCGGCAACGGGACTGTCGATCCCGCCGGAGAGCAGAAGCAAGGCTTGGCCGGATACACCAACCGGCAGTCCGCCAGGTCCGTTCACGTTTTTGTGATACAGAAAGGCTTCTTGTGCGCCAATCTCGATAAAAATGGTGAATGCGGGCTTGTGCAGATCCACTTTTAGCCCGGGATTTTGTTCAAGGAGATAAGCTCCGACATCGCGGCTTATTTCCGGAGAGCTTAAGGGGAAGTTTTTGTTGGGCCGGCGTGTTATTACTTTAAAAGTATTCAATCCCCCGGCGATCTGTGTGGCCAGCGCAACTGCCGCGGTTTTTATTGCTTCCATATCCAAAGTGGCCGGTGTAACCAGGCTTAAAGAGACTACGCCGAAAACCTTGCTTAAATGATCCAGCGCTGTTGCCTGGAGATCTTCCGGTGCGGAAGCGATAAAGCGGCCTTGGGTGCGGTTAATGATCACCGGCAGGCCTTTAACGGCTCGCTTCAGATTTTGCAGCAACGCGTTTTCAAAGAAGCGTCTGTTTTTTCCTTTCAGGGCGATTTCACCGTAGCGAATCATGATTCTTGCAGGCAAGATTTTTCACCTCCAGTTTAAACCGGCGATTGACGCAGCTCTTTCACCGCCGTCACGGTCCGTGTAATAACCGTTTGTATCTCCTCGAAAGTATTGAAGCCGGAAAAACTGAAGCGTAGCGATGAGGCGGCGTCTTCTGTGCTTGCGCCGATTCCCTGAAGCACATAGCTGGGCTTGGGATGCCTGGAATGACATGCTGAACCGGCTGAAGTATAAATACCATGCTGTTCGAGCACTCTTAGCAATACTTCCCCCTTTACGCCGGGAAAACGTAAATTTAGCAGATGAGGCGCGCTTAGCTTTGGAGGCGGCCCATTTACACCTACTTCCAGCCCGGCTCCCCGCAGACCCTTAAGCAACATCTCTTTTAGATCGTACATCAAGTTCTTACCGGTATGCATTTTTTCCATGGCCAGCCGCGCCGCCATGCCGAATCCGGCGATGCCGGTTACGTTTTCCGTTCCCGGCCGGAGCCCTTTTTCCTGGTCGCCGCCTTCAAACAAGGGGTGCAACAAGGCTTTTCTTCGCATCATTAGCGCCCCGGTTCCTTTAGGCCCGTGAATCTTATGGGCGCTGCAGCTGAAGAGGTCTGCCTGCCAGCGGTCAGGAGCGAGGGGCACTTTGGCCAGCGACTGCACACCGTCCACATGAAACAATGTGCCCGGGTTTCGGTCTTTAATGATTGAGCCGATAATTTCCAGAGGTTGAACGGTTCCGATTTCATTATTTACATGGATGATGCTGACCAGAATAGTATTACCAGTCAGCATTTGTTTCAGCCGCTCAAGGTTTACATACCCTTCACCATCTACCGGAAGGTAGTCCACTATAAATCCTTCTTGTTCCAGTTTGCGGCAGCAATTGAGAACCGAAGGGTGCTCGATCACCGTGGTGATAATATGGTTGCCGCGGCGCCGGTTGCGGTACGCCGCGCCCTTGATAGCCAGGTTATTGGCTTCCGTACCGCCGGATGTAAAAATAATTTCATCGCTGCGGCATCCTAAGGCTAGCGAGACAGAACTCCGGGCCTCCTGCAGTAGTTTTTCCGCTTCCAGCCCCAGCGCATGCGCAGACGATGGATTGCCGTATGCCGTATGCTGCACCCACCCCATAAACTGAATTACCTCACCCAAAGGGCGGGTTGTGGCGCTGTTATCCAGATAAATTTCCATATCTACTCAGCCCTCTGCAGATAGTCAACTGTATAATAACATAAACCGCTCTTGCCTTGCAGCCGGTACAAATAAAAAAACCCGGGTTGCCCCGGGTTGGATTCAGGCGCATATTTATATGGATACAACTTCTTTGATACCAGGGACTTCCTGTTTCAACACCCGTTCAACACCTTGCTTTAAGGTAATGGCGGACATAGGGCAGCCGCTGCAGGCTCCGGTCAGCTTAACCTTGACTACGCCGTCGTCGCTTACATCAACTAATTCTATATTCCCTCCGTCGCGCTCAAGTGCCGGTCGAATTTTATGCAGGGCTTGTTCAACCTGAACTTTCATTGAGATTCCTCCTCCATAATAATGGGTTGTTGCTGGCCTGTTCATTATAACATACTTAGCTTCCGGGAGTAAGGGTACGCGAGCGAGTGTTTTTTTCAGCCGCAGTTGACAACGGTCAACTGTTTCCGTCATAATATGACTACACCTAGCCAGAGATAAGGAGTTTATCACGATATGCCTTCGGAGGCTTTGCAAGATAAAATTGCCCGGTTGAAGCAGAAGCGCAAAGCTGTAATCCTAGCTCACAATTATCAATTGGACGAAATTCAGGATTGTGCAGATTATACCGGTGATTCTTTTGAGCTGAGTCAAATCGCCGCCAGATCTGATGCGGAGGTAATTGTCTTTTGCGGTGTCCATTTTATGGCGGAAAGCGCCGCCATGCTGGCGCCGGAGAAGACAGTTCTTCTGCCTGAACTGGCAGCCGGTTGCCCTTTGGCGGATATGGTTTCTCCGGAAGCGTTGCGCGAGTTTAAACAAAAACACCCCGACGCGGCTGTAGCCGCCTATATCAATTCTTCCGCTGCGGTTAAAGCGGAAAGTGATATCTGTGTGACCTCAGCCAACGTGGTCCGGGTGATCAACTCCCTGAAGCAAGACCGGGTTATCTTTATTCCAGATCGCAACCTGGCCCACTTTGTGTCACAACGCACAGAAAAAGAGATCATACCCTGGAACGGTTACTGTATTACCCATCACCGTGTTTACCCGGACGATATTAAACGGGCTCGCCGGGCGCACCCTCAGGCTGCTGTAATTGTTCATCCGGAGTGCCGGCCTGAAGTTGTGGAGCTGGCTGACGAAGCGCTGGGTACCGGCGGTATGATCCGCTACGCGCGTGAAACAGAACATGACGAGATAATTATCGGAACGGAAATGGGGATGATCTACCGCCTGCGCAAAGAGCACCCTGCTAAGAAATTTTATCTTCTATCCGCGGGGCTTATCTGCCCCAACATGAAATATACGACTTTGGAAAAAGTGGCTTGGTCATTGGAAAATATGGCAAACAAGATCACTGTTGTCCCTGAGATTGCCGAAAAAGCCGCCCGGACTCTCCAGCGCATGTTGGATATTCCCTCGAACTAAAGGAGGCAGCAATGCGTCTGGAAGATTGCCTGAATACAGATTACCTGATTATCGGTTCCGGAATAGCCGGTCTCTATACGGCTATTTGCCTGGCTGCTTCCGGCCGGGTAGCAGTATTGAGCAAGCAGGATCTGGTGGCGGGAAACACCTGGTTTGCTCAGGGGGGTATTGCCGCCGCTTTTTCGGCTGAGGATTCACCGAAGCTGCATCTTGAAGATACCTGGAAAGCGGGCGCCTGCTTTGGCGATCGGATTTCAGTTGGCGTGCTGGTGGAAGAAGCTCCTTTTCGTATCCAGGACCTTTTAGATATGGGTATAAATTTTGACCGCCGCAACGGCGCTTTAGATCTGGGGCAGGAAGGGGCTCATTCCCGAAAGCGAATTTTGCATATTGGCGGAGACGCCACCGGTAAAGAACTGGTAGAAGCGCTGCTGCTCAGGGCGAAGAGCAAGGGCGTTTTTTTTATTGAAGACGCGTTTGCTTCTGACCTGATTCTTGATCAGGGGCGTTGCCGGGGAGTTAAATTTATTAAAGGCAAGCGGGTCTTTAGCATACAGGCTCGGGCGGTGATCCTGGCCACTGGTGGCTGCGGTCAGATTTTTCAATGTACCACCAACGCGCCCGCAGTAACCGGCGACGGCCTGGCCATTGCTTTTCAGGCTGGTGCGGTGCTCAAAGATCTTGAGTTTTTTCAATTTCATCCCACGGTATTCTTCCCTCCCCAGGGCAGTCCGTTTTTAATATCGGAGGCTGTTCGGGGAGAAGGAGCTCGCCTGGTCAACAGACAAGGGGAGTATTTCATGGAGCTGGTTCACCCCCGGGGAGAGCTTGGCCCCCGTGATGTGGTGGCCAGGGCCATTTTGGCAGAGCAGAAGAGAACCGGGGCTCAAGTGTACTTAGATATGCGCCACCTTGGTCTCTCCTTTGCACGGGAGCGCTTTCCTACAATCTATAGCCGTTGCCTGGAGTGGGGACTGGATATCAGCCGGAACCTTATCCCGGTTTCTCCTGCCGCCCATTACCTGATCGGCGGGATTGAAGTAGATTTAAACGGCAGGACCGGAGTAGAAAATCTTTTTGCTGTGGGTGAAACGGCTTCTACCGGGGTACACGGCAGCAATCGCCTGGCCAGCAATTCGCTCTTGGAAGGATTGGTTTTCGGACGTCGGGTCGCTATGGCCGCCGCAGGAATTCAGCCGGAGGAGCGAGATCACCGGCTGCCCGGACAGAGCTTGGCAATCGGTCATTCCTCCGTCGATAAGGCAACTTTCCATGCTCTACGGGAAACACTGCAGAAGTTAATGTGGAAGCATGCGGGATTGATTCGAGATGCGAGCGGTCTTGAAACAGCGCGGGAGCAGATACTCAAGTGGTGGCCGGCAGCAAACCATGCTTACTTCGATGTAGAGTTTGCCGAAACCAGCAATATGCTGCTGATAGCCGCGATGATGGTCGAAGCGGCCTTTGCGAGACAAGAGAGCAGGGGCTGCCATTACCGGCAGGACTACCCGGACCCTGACCTGGAACTGGGCCACGGTCATCTCGTTTTTCAAAAACCTGTTCAATCCCCGGATAATAGTGCTGCGGCTGAATATCCCCGCGCTGTTTTCAGGTAAATTCAGCGGGTACACAAGCAGGAGGAACTACCTGTGCAAATACCACTTATGTTAATTGAAGAAGCGGTTCAGGCTGCGCTGAAAGAGGATCTCGGCCTGGGCGATTTAACCACCTTCTATACCGTATCTCCTGGCGCCCGGGGAAAAGGAAGCATTATAGCCAAGGAGGAAGGTGTGATTGCCGGCCTTTTTGTGGCCGAGGCGGTTTTTCAGCGTATGGACAGCACTCTGCAAACTGAGCGGATGGTGGAAGATGGCGCCCTAGTGCCGGCCGGTCGACCGATTCTGAGTATAACCGGACGCTGCCAGGCTATTATCTCCGCGGAGCGAACTGCTTTAAATTTTCTGCAGCGGCTTTCCGGTATCGCTACCAAGACTGCAGCCTGGGTAAAAAAGATCGAAGATTTTCCAGTAAGTCTTACCGATACACGTAAAACTTCCCCGGGGATGCGGCTTTTGGAAAAGTACGCTGTGGTCGTCGGAGGCGGGATCAACCATCGTCTGGCTTTAGACGGCGGCATTTTGATTAAGGAAAACCATATTCGCGCCGCCGGGGGAATTGAGTCTGCAGTTAATTTGGTTAGAGCGCGCTCTCCATTTACTCTGCGCATAGAGGTTGAAGTGACCGATCTGTCGGAGCTTAAAGAAGCTTTAGCGGCACAGGCCGAGATCATTATGCTTGATAATATGAGCCTGGAGATGATGCGCTGTGCGGTGGAGATGGCGGCCGGGCGCGCCCTGCTGGAGGCTTCGGGTAATGTTACGTTTGAGCGGCTCAGAGAGATTGCCGCCACCGGCGTTGATATTATCTCCTGCGGCGCGCTGACACATTCATACCGCTCTCTGGATTTGAGCTTATTATTGGATCACAAAGGATAGAGTGTGTCGATTCAGGGGTTAAGGGCGCCCTTCGGCTCTGCGGCAGTTATTGTTTCATGGCTGTCTGAATTATGCTATAATCGGGACAAGTTCAGATCGAGATCTAACTGTAACCGGATAAAACCAAGGAAAAAATAGAGCCGGGTTTTTTGAAAATTCCCTTATTTGGCATGATTATACCGGCTGTTTGTTTCATATATTAGATCAACCGACACTCTCCCGTGATTTTTCTCAGAGCGCAGGTTGGGAAAGAAGGCTTATCGTGGTGATTAGTTACTGGGAAGTAGCCCTGCGCCTGTTGATGGCCGTCTTATTCGGAGGTTTGGTCGGCTTCGAGCGGGAAAGCCACAACCGGCCGGCCGGTTTTCGGACGCATATTCTGGTATGTGTTGGCGCCACTCTGATCATGATGCTGTCGGCTTATGGCTTTGCCGAGATGGCTGGAGGGGGATACCTGGTTGATCCCAGCCGGATCGCTGCCCAGGTAGTTACCGGGATCGGTTTTTTAGGAGCCGGGACCATATTGCAGCATCGCGGCAGTATCCGGGGGTTGACTACTGCCGCCAGCATTTGGGTTGTTTCCGGAATAGGGCTGGCCGTGGGTATCGGGTATTATGCGGGGGCGGCCATGGCCACTTTTGTGGTCTTAATCAGTCTTTTGTATCTGGGCCGGATTGAAAAGGCGATATTATCTCAGCGCCGGGTAAAAAATCTGCAGATCAGGGCCAAAGATCAGCCCGGTTTACTGGGTCGGGTTTCCGAAATTTTGTGTGATTTAAAGTTAAATATTAACCGCATTGAAATAATTGATCAGGAATACAATTCTGCGATTGGCGCTGACCTGATCCGCATGGAGTTTTTATTAGTAGCGCCGTTAAGTTTGAACAGCAATCTGTTGCTGGGACGTCTTTGTAGCCTGGATGGTGTAGTAGAAATTGCCTGGCAGGGTGACGATGTTCCTTTGAGAAACTTTGGCGCTAATATTTAAGTAGATAAGCATTGCTGCCTCTTGCCTGCAATAGATCCTGGGTTTAACAAGACAAATTTTATTGAGCCAGTGCTGCCCTAGACGGGCGGCTTTTTTTTTGCGTTTAGAGGCTATGGTGCGCAATTGTAAGCAATACGCTGCTAATTTAAAAAACCACGGGTTTTGGGTCTTTAAAAAGGAATAATAAGCATAGGCGCCTCTTGCTTATTTTATCAGGAGACAGGTTATAATATGTATATGGTCAGTAAAGGTCAAACATGCCGCCGGCATGAATGGATCAGACGGATGTGGCAGAATGTTTACGCTTTCCGATTCAATTGAGGATTATTTAAAGAAATTGCTCTCGTTGAGTTCGCGGTATTATGTGGATATCCGTCGGTACGAGCTATCCCGAAAATTCTTTTGCGCACCGTCGCAGATTAATTATGTTTTGAGCAGCCGGTTTTCTCCGGAACGAGGCTACCTGGTGGAAAGCAGGCGGGGAGGAAAGGGTTATATCCGGATATATCGACTGGAGCCCCTGCAAAGCCGAACATGGATGGAGATGGTTGAGCAGCTGACATCTGCTGACTTTAATCCGGTGAAAGCGATGCAGTTTTTAAAGCGCGGCAGTGAAGAGAAGATCATCACACAGCGTGAAGCGCGTCTGCTGGAAACCATGCTGAAGGATGATCTGTATAACGGGTTGCCGGTCATGAAAGCCCAAGTACACGCTTTGCAGAGCAAGCTGTTTAAAGCGGCCATTGCAGAAGTTTTAAAGGAGTGTTATTAGTTCAGGTTATATAAGGAGTGAAGCAAAATATGGTCTGCCAGGAATGTGGCAAAGAAGAAGCAAACATCTTTATTGCCAAAATTATAAACGGAAAAAAAATGGAGATACATCTATGCGAACGCTGTGCCCGCGAGAAAGAGGAATTTGATATAACTTTTGAGCCGCAATTTACCTTGCACAACTTTTTTGGCGGGCTGTTGCAGGAAAATGTGCGCAGCTCAGGAGAACAGGTCCGGGCAGCAAAAATCCAGTGCCCGAAATGTGCTCTTACGTTTGCTCAATTCTGCCAGATCGGACGTTTAGGCTGCAGCAGCTGTTTTGCCGCTTTTGGCGCCAAACTTCAACCGCTGCTCAAGCGTATTCACGGTAGTGCCCGGCACATCGGCAAAGCGCCTCGGCGAAGTCAGGAGGCAATACTGGTTAAGCGTGATCTGGAGAGATTAAAAGAAGAGATGCAACAAGCTGTCCTCAAGGAGGAATTTGAAGAGGCGGCTAAAATAAGAGATCGTATTCGGGCATTAGAAAAGGATTTGGAGCAGGGAGGAAAACGCACTTGAAACAGGAACTATTTGTGCAAAGCCGTTGGATGGACGGAAACGGGCCTGAGGCGGATACGGTGATCAGCTCCCGTGTCAGAGTTGCCAGGAACATCGAGGGGATCCCCTTTCCATACCTTGCTTCAGATGAACAGACAGCAGCTGTGCAGGAGCAGGTAGCCCGCACTGTCGCTGACAGTGAGGATCATTTCAGTCAGTTTTGTTACCAGCGCATTGCCGAGATGTCGCGTCAGGAGAAGCAAGTATTGGTGGAAAAGCACCTGATCAGCCCATTTTTATCTCGCGAGGCTCATAACGGCGCCGTATTGCTGCGTCGGGACGAAGCGGTAAGCATATTAATTAACGAAGAAGATCATCTGCGGATTCAGGCTATCCTGCCGGGGCTGCAGTTGGAAGAAGCTTGGCAGGAAGCCAATCTCTACGACGATCTGCTGGAACAGAGCATTAATTATGCTTTTGATGAATGCTACGGCTATCTTACCGCTTGCCCGACCAACGTAGGCACCGGGTTAAGAGCGTCTGTAATGTTGCACTTGCCGGCTTTGATCATGACCAATAAAATCAACCGGTTGCTGGGCGCTTTGTCGCAAGTGGGGCTGGCTGTCCGCGGATTGTACGGGGAGGGCACAGAAATTATTGGAAACCTGGTCCAGGTTTCCAACCAGATTACCTTGGGGCTTCCGGAAGAAGAGATTTTGCGTAATCTCTATGGGATTACCCGTCAGATTATTGAGCAGGAGCAGCAGGCCAGGCAGGCGCTATTAAACAGCAGCCGCATACGGGTTGCCGATCGTTCCTGGCGGGCTTTAGGTCTGCTTCATTATGCCCGGATTATGAGCTCACAGGAAGCAATGCAGCTTTTATCCGATGTCCGTTTGGGGTATGATCTCGGTATTATAACCGGGCTGGATCGGAAACTATTAAACGAGCTGCTGGTGATTATACGTCCGGCCTGCCTGCAGCTTCTGGCCGGCAAAGTGCTCAGCGTGGAAGAGAGAAACTTAGAAAGGCCTCTGCAGATCAGAAATAAATTAAGCCGTTTTAAAGAAGCCGTGTAATAACGAAGAAAATTATTGGAAATAGAGGTGAACAGTATGTTTATGTTCGGCCGATTTACTGAAAGAGCGCAGCAAGTGCTCGTGCTGGCTCAGGAAGAGGCAAAAAGGTTGAACCATAGCTTTATCGGAACGGAGCACCTGCTGCTTGGGCTTGTCCGGGAAGGATCCGGCATTGCCGCCAGGGCGCTGCAGAGTATGGGCGTGGATTTAAACCGGGTTCGGCAGGAGGTGGAACAGATTACACCTAAAGGCGATAAAGCGGCGACTCAACAGGGCATCAGCTATACGCCCAGGGCTAAGCGGGTGGTTGAACTGGCTATTGAGGAAAGCCAGAATCTGGGGCATAACTATGTGGGCACAGAGCATATTATGCTGGGCCTGATCCGGGAAGGCGAGGGAGTTGCTGCCCAGGTTCTGACTAATATGGGCTCGGATTTGAAGCGAGCACGGAAAGAAGTAATCCAGTTGCTAGGCGGCGAAGAGGGGGCGGTCCGCTCAAATGGGGAAGATAAGAGCGCTCCGCAGACACCGACGGTGGATAATTTTGGCCGGGATTTGACCAAGCTGGCCCGGGAAGGAAAGCTTGATCCGGTGATTGGGCGGGAGAAGGAAATAGAGCGAGTCATCCAGGTGCTGAGCCGCCGTACCAAAAATAATCCTTGCCTGATTGGTGAACCGGGCGTTGGAAAAACGGCTGTCGCTGAAGGGCTAGCCCAGCGGATTACCGAGGGTAATGTTCCGGAAATCTTGAGGGGGAAACGGGTAGTCACCATCGAACTGGCTGCGGTAGTAGCGGGCACCAAGTACCGTGGCGAATTTGAAGAGCGGCTGCGCAAATTGATGCAGGAGCTGCGCCAAGCTGGAAATGTAATGGTGTTTATTGACGAGCTGCACACCATTATCGGAGCAGGGGCTGCTGAAGGGGCCATCGATGCGTCGAATATCCTAAAACCGGCTTTAGCCCGGGGAGAGCTGCAGTGTATCGGCGCCACCACCCTGAGCGAATACCGTAAGCACATAGAAAAAGACCCGGCTTTGGAGCGCCGTTTCCAGCCGATTACTATAGGCGAGCCCACCAAGGGGGAAAGCCTGGCTATACTCAAAGGGCTGCGCGATCGTTATGAGGCGCATCATAAGGTGAAGATAACCGATGAGGCGTTGGAGTCCGCGGTCAACCTTTCCGACCGTTATATCAGCGACCGTTTTCTGCCGGACAAAGCGATCGACCTGATTGATGAAGCTGCTTCCAGGGTGCGTATCCGTAATTATACCGCTCCACCTGATCTAAAAGAGATGGAAGATAAAATGGAGAACTTGCGCAGTGAAAAAGAGGCGGCAGTACGCAACCAGGAATTTGAACTGGCGGCCAAGTTGCGCGACCAGGAGCATAAGTTCAAAGAAACGCTGGAAGAGCTAAAAAAAGTGTGGGAGCAGAAAATCGGCACCTCGGATCTGGCCTTGGTTACCGATGAAGATGTGTCCTATATCGTCTCCAGCTGGACCGGCATCCCGGTCAAAAAGCTGGCGGAAGAAGAATCAGAGCGACTGCTTAAGCTGGAAGCGATACTGCATGAGCGGGTGATTGGACAGGATGAAGCGGTACGCTCGGTTTCCAGGGCTATCCGGCGGGCCAGGGCCGGGTTAAAAGATCCAAAGCGCCCGGTCGGTTCATTTATATTTCTAGGCCCTACCGGGGTAGGCAAGACTGAACTGGGCCGGGCCTTGGCCGAAGCGCTGTTTGGTGATGAGCGGGCCATGATTCGCCTGGATATGTCGGAATACATGGAGAAGCACACCGCAGCCAGGCTTCTTGGCGCTCCTCCCGGTTATGTCGGCTACGATGAGGGGGGGCAGCTGACGGAAAAAGTGCGGCGAAAACCTTATTCAGTTATTCTTTTCGACGAGATGGAAAAAGCGCACCCGGATGTATTTAATGTGCTGCTGCAGATTTTGGAAGATGGCCGTTTAACTGACGGAAAAGGGCGTACTGTCGATTTCCGCAACTCTGTGGTGATTATGACCTCCAATGTAGGAGCTACTTTCCTGCGCAAATCAGCGCTCGGCTTCGGTGCGGCAGATGAAGATGACGGATACGAAAAGATGAAAGAGCGCATTATGGATGAGCTAAAGCGCACTTTCCGTCCGGAATTTTTAAACCGGGTCGATGATGCCATTGTTTTTCATTCGTTATCCCGCGAACATATCCGGGAAATTGTCGATATCATGCTCGATGAGTTGAACCGGCGAATTGTAGAGTATAATCTGCGGGTTGAGGTAACGGATGCCGCCAAGGAGCGCCTGGTACAAGAAGGGTTCGATCCAGCCTTCGGCGCTCGCCCGTTGCGCCGGATTATTCAAAAACGGCTTGAAGACGGCATTTCTGAGGAGATGCTCCAGGGAAAAGTTCAACCAGGCAATACTGTGGCCGTAGATGTGGAAAACGACAGGTTCATCTTTAGCGCGAGATAAACACAGTGTTTCAAATTCTGAATTCTTGCGGCTTGCCGCGGTATGACTTGGGATGTTGGATTATTAAAAAACCGGGGGTGAGTTGTATGTTTAATCATATAATTGTCAGGAAGCCTGGTTGTAGTGTGGTTGACGGTTTGACTACAGCTAAACTTGGCAGGCCTATATATGCCAAAGCCATGGCTCAACATGCCGAGTATGTCAAGGCTATGGAAAGTTGTGGTGTGCTGGTTAAAGCCCTGGATGCCGACGAAGCTTACCCGGACAGCTGTTTTGTGGAAGATACGGCTGTGGTATGTGAAAAGTTGGCTGTAATCACCAATCCTGGCGCTCCATCCAGAAAAGGGGAAACACGTGCAGTCAGACGGGCACTGGATGAGTTCTATACTGATTTCGAATTTATAAGAGAACCCGGAACCCTGGAAGGCGGTGATGTGATGCAGGTGGGAAACCATTTCTATATAGGGATTTCTACCCGGACCAATGAGGCCGGCGCCAGGCAGTTTATAGACATATTGAAGAATTATGGTTTCAGCGGGTCCATCATTCACCTTAAAAAATTGTTCCACCTGAAAACCGGGGTCAGCTTTATCGGTGATCATACCCTGCTGGTGGCAGGGGAATTAATCGATCATCCTGATTTTGCAGAATTTGGTAAAATCATCATTGACGAAGACGAGATGTATGCGGCGAACGTGATCGAAATGAACGGGCATTTGGTTATCCCTGCCGGCTTCCCCAAGGCTGAAGCCAAGCTGCTTGCAGCCGGTTATGCTACAAAAGCAGTGGACTTGAGCGAATTTCAAAAAATAGATGGAGGGTTAACCTGCCTTTCTTTGCGCTTTTAAAATATCTGTGAGCAGGAGAGAGGCACTAGGCTATAGAAATAAAATTAAGTTTAAGCGCTGGAAGCGTATGCCTGGCCAAGGTGCAGGTGCGATTGGCCGCATAATTAAAGCAGCAAATCACGAAGAACAGCACAGTAAAGGGAAGGTGAACAGATGATCATCGCTAAGCGCAAACCCTTGGATCAGATCATGGAGATGCTGGCGCCGTACAATCAGATCTGTGTGTTGGGTTGCGGGGCCTGTGTTACCGTTTGCATGGCCGGGGGACAGAAAGAGGCCGAAGAGTTGGCTGCATTAATCAGAATTCACCGTAAAAAAGAAAACCGGAACGGACGAGTCGAATCCTTCACCGTTGAGCGCCAGTGTGAGTATGAGTATATTGACCAGGTGCTGGAGCGGTTGAAAGGGTTCGATATTATTTTGACTCTGGCTTGCGGAGTGGGACCTCAAACCCTGGTTGAGCATGCAGCGGATCTTTTGGTTTTGCCTGGTGTAAATACCACTTCTATGGGCTATCCGAAGGAGCAGGGAGTCTGGGTGGAGCGCTGCCTGGGCTGCGGCGACTGTATACTGCACCTTACTCAAGGTATCTGCCCGATTACCCGCTGTGCCAAGAGTATATTGAACGGACCTTGCGGTGGTTCGGCGGAAGGCAAGTGTGAACTAGGCCAAGATATCGAATGTGCCTGGCATCTGATACACGATCGCCTGTCCGCGCTGGGTTGTTTAGACAACCTGTCTGAGATTCAGCCTCTGAAAAACTGGTCAGTATCTCATCATGGAGGCCCGAGAACCACAGTAAGGGAGGATGTAAGAGTTGAGCGTGGGGAGTAGACTAGCAAAAGCGCTGAACAACGGAAGTTTTGCGGTAACCGGAGAGCTGGGCCCGCCCAAAGGCGCTGGTATTGATCAGTTGAAGCATCATGCGGAAGTTATGCGCAATCATGTGGAAGCTTATAACATCACAGACAACCAGACCGCTATTGTGCGCACCTCCAGCATCGCTTGCGGCGCTGTATTGGTACAGATGGGCCTTGAGCCTACTATTCAGATTGTTGTCCGCGATCGCAATCGCATTGCCATTCAGAGCGATGTTCTGGGCGCGGTAGCACTAGGCATTAAGAATATTCTCTGTTTAGCGGGAGATCACCAGAAGTTCGGAAACGAACCACAGTCCAAAGGAGTCTATGATATTGACTCCATTCAGCTGTTGAAAATGCTGAAAGATCTTCGGGATGAGCGTGTTTTTGCCGGTGGTGATAAACTGGAAGGAGAGGTAGATTATTTCCTCGGTGCTGTGGAAAACCCGTTTGCCGATCCTTTTGAATACCGGGTTGATCGCTTGGAAAAGAAGATCAAGGCCGGGGCCGGATTTATTCAGACTCAATGTATCTTTGATCTGGAGCGTTTCAAGAAGTGGATGGAGCTGGTAAGAGAGCGCGGGCTGCACAAGAAAGTAAAGATTATGGGCGGTGTCACTCCGATTAAATCGATGGGTGCGGCTAAATATATGAAAAACAATGTCTCCGGAATCACCATTCCCGACTCGCTGATTGATCGCCTCAGGGGCGCTGAAAACAAGAAAGCGGAAGGTCTGAATATTGCCGTTGAAACAATCCAGCAGCTTAAAGAGATTGAAGGAGTGGCCGGGGTTCACATCATGGCTATTGCCTGGGAGGAAGTTGTTCCCGAGATTGTGGAACGGGCCGGCCTTTATCCCCGACCGCAACTCTAAGCGAGGGAACAACCTTTGCTCAGCAGGTAAGCGGCGGGAATGACTATGAGTCGAATCGCCATCTGCTTAGGTGTGCGTATGCCGCCGGTAATAATATGTAAAAACCAAGGAGGTTATATAGTGGGTGAATTGGTACAGGTAACCATAGAAGAGCGCCTGGCACTGGTAACGATTAACCATCCACCGGTCAATGCTCTTAACAGACAAGTGATGGATGAGCTGGAAGCTGTCTTCAAAGAACTGGACGGCAATGACAGCATTGGAGCAGTGATTGTCACCGGCGCCGGTGAAAAAGCATTTGTAGCCGGCGCCGACATCAGTGAATTTCCGACTTTAAGCAGCGCTAACGGGGAAAACTTAAGCCGCAGAGGACAGCTTGTTTTTCAAATGATAGCCGATTTTCCCGCTCCGGTTATCGCTGCGATAAACGGCTTTGCCTTGGGGGGCGGGCTGGAGCTGGCATTGGCTTGTGACATCAGGGTGGCGGCCGGTAATGCGAAAATGGGATTGCCTGAAGTGACTCTGGGTATATTTCCCGGATACGGAGGCACACAGCGTTTGCCCCGCTTCATTGCCCAAGGAAAAGCAAAAGAGCTGATCTTCTCCGGAGAGATGATCGACGCTGCAGAAGCTTTCCGTATCGGCTTAGCTGATCATCTTGCCGCGCCGGGGGAAGCGTTGGCCAAAGCAAAAGAGATAGCTGCTAAAATATTGAAGCGCGGACCGGTTGCGGTTCGCCTGGCCAAGCAGGCGGTGAATCAGGGATTAGAACAGACTCTGGCGGAAGGTCAAAAAACCGAAGCGATCCTGTTCGGCAAGCTCTGCGGTACTGAAGACCAAAAAGAAGGGGCTCGCGCTTTTTTAGAAAAAAGGCCGCCCCGGTTTAAGGGTAAGTAGGCAGAAGGCAAGAGACTATGGGACTATAGGAGGGAACCGGATGGAGGTTAAGACGATAGCTGTGATCGGCGCCGGCGCCATGGGCAGCGGGATAGCCCAGGTAGCTTCTGAGGCCGGGTTTAATGTGATTATGCGGGATATCGAAGAAAGATTTTTACAAAACGGCTTGAATAATATTAAGAAGAACATGACCCGGGCTGTGGAAAAGGGCAAAAAAAGCCAGGCTGAGGCTGATGCGCTAATTGCCCGCATACGGGGTACTGTTGAACTTTCAGCGCTGAGTGAAGTTGATGTGGTGATCGAAGCGATGGTGGAGAATATGGCTCTGAAAAAGGAGCTTTATGCCCAGTTGGACGCGATCTGTAAACCGGATACAGTTCTGGCTTCGAACACATCAGGGTTAAGCATTACCGAAATGGCCTCTGCCACCGGCCGTCCGGAGAAAGTGGTGGGCATGCATTTTTTTAACCCGGTTCCGGTAATGAGGCTGGTAGAAGTAATCAAGGGCGCCGCTACGGATGAACAAACCTATGCGCTGATAATGGAACTTTCCAGAAAACTTGGCAAAGAGCCGATATTGGTAAATGAAGCTCCTCTGTTTGTTGTTAACCGGATCCTGGCGCCGATGATTAATGAAGCTGCTTTTGTATTGATGGAAGGCGTGGCGCGCGCTGAAGAAATTGACCGGGGCATGATGCTGGGCGCCAATCACCCCATTGGGCCCTTGGCTCTGGCGGACTTAATCGGTCTGGATGTTCTTCTGGCGGTAATGGACACCCTGCACAAGGAAACAGGAGACTCTAAATACAGGGCTTGCCCCTTAATTCGCAAGTTGGTTCGGGCCGGCCATTATGGACGCAAAAGCGGCCACGGTTTTTATACCTATTAAACTGATACTACAGGTTTTCGTAAAGAAGGGGCAGGATTTCATACTACTGCCCCTTCCCGATTAACCATATAGGTGCGATTCGCGAGGCTTCCCAACAGTCAAATCTTTATCGATTGGTCGCAGGAAGGACATTTCTTGCGCGGCCGTCATGTTTAATTTAATGTAAGCACAAAGCAATGTACACCTATGGACTGGAGGACGGGATGAAAAAGCAGTTGATCAAGAATCTGCGTGTGGGTGACGAAGTTGAAACCCAAGTCTTAATTCTGGAGTGCAGCAAGGCCGTTTTTTCTGCGCCTCACCGGACTGGGGATTATTTTTTAAAGTTGCTGTTTGGGGATGTCAGCGGCAGTGTAAAGGGAGTGATGTGGGATGCGGCTCATCTGAAAGAACAGGTTAAAAAAGGGGATGTGGTTTTTATCCGGGGTGAAGTAACGGATTACCACGGGCCGCAGGTAGTGGTCAGTGATCTGCGCATCCTGGACCCGGAAAAGGTTAACCGCGGGTTTTTTCAACCAATTTCTGAACGGGATCCAAAAGAGATGCTAGCCGAGTTGAAGCAGGTCATTGATGAAGAAGTTAAAGACCCGCACCTGAAGTTGCTTCTTATTTCACTTTTCACCGATTCTGATTTTGTCCGGCGGTTTGCCTTGGCTCCCGCTGCCCGGACAATTCACCACAACTATGTCAGCGGACTGCTGGAGCATACCTTAGAAGTGATTGCCATCTGTCGGGATTTAGCCAGACTATATCCGGTACAATTGCAGCTTGACCTGCTGGTTGCCGGCGCAATTTTGCATGATATAGGAAAAATAGAAGAATATGATCCGGCCAGTCTGAACTTTGAATTTTCGGATCGGGGAAAGTTGATCGGCCATATCAGTATCGGCAAAGAGATGCTTGATCAAAAAATCGGTTTAATCCCGGATTTTCCGGCCCGGTTAAAAATGGAGCTGGAGCATATGATTTTGACCCACCACGGCCTGCGCGAGTGGGGCTCCCCGGAAGTGCCGAAAACCATTCATGCGTTTACCTTATTTCACGCGGATTTGGTCAGCGCCCGCCTGAACCAGTTTATTAAAATTATGGAAAAACACTCGTCGGGATCAGGCGACTGGACGGAATGGGATCGCTTCCTTGAGCGCAGCATATATTTAAAAAGTGTAACTGAACCGGAGTAATCTTTCGGTTTTAGATTTTTATGCGTTTCAGAAGGATATTTTACACCCCTTGCAGAAAGCTATGCTATAGTTTAAGGTGTGGTGGTGAACGTGTTGGGACGTGCGGATCGGCCTAAAGGAATTTTAAAGACAAACGGTTATTCCGGAAAGGTTATTCCGTTTGTCCAGGATTCCAGCTATTATGGTCAGAAAGGAAGCTATTATCATCGGAAAAATAAGCTGACCAAAGCTTTGCTTTTCCTGAAAAAAGCAATTGAGATTGAACCGGACAATGCGCACCACCACTTTAACCTGGCTTGCCTGCTCAGTAAAACTAGCCAACTCAAAGAAGCAAACCGGATTTTTAAGCATATTGTCGGCAACATGGAGCCTGATATGACAGAATGTTATTTCTTAATGGCCATTAACTACGGATTAATGGAAGATCTTCATAAAACTAAGCAATACCTGCGTAAATATCTCCAGATAACCACAGAAGGTGAGATCGCAGAAGAAGCGCGAGAGTTGCTTCTGACCATGGAAGAAGAAGGCAACGAGAGCGCAGACTTTACAGAGCAAGATCAGGAAGCTATGGAGCTGGCATTATCCAGCCTTTCGGATGCACAGCTCAAAGAGAGATTTCGGGATAAGTCACTTCGAATTGCGCTGCAGTGGGGTCTGTATCAGGGGAGCGATCTTTTAAAAGAGCGGATCATCCGTTTTTACGGATCGATGCGGGACAGTTCGGCGGCTGCATACCTGAAAGAATATGTTATAAACCCCTGGATTAAAGAAAGGCTGAGACAGATTGCTATACTGGAGCTGAAAAACAGATTACCGGGTGAGCGTTGCCGGATTTTCTCGGATGGTCGGATAATTGAAGTGGATCTGCCTAACTACCTGCTGTCAACGCCGGTCTGGCGGGATAAATGGCAGGGTGTGCTAAATTTGGCACTTGAGAACATGCGTAAAAGTCCTTACTACGGGGAAGAATTTTTTGAGGATATCAAGGCAATTTGGATAGATTATATTAACCATGCATACCCGCATATGCCGCAAATCGGTAAAATCGAGGCCTGGGCGGCTGGATTGGAATACTGTCTGGCCCGATTTCATTTTCTAAGCCTCACCCAGAAAGATTTGGCCGGCAACTATGGGGTTTCTCCGGCCAGTGTCAGCCGGATTTATAAGCTGATAAACCGGGAGCTTAAGATCGAACAGAAAGCATACCGGAATATGTTGTCTTTTCTGGCGCACCACGAACGGGAGCGTAGTTAGGCGCTGGGGCCGGCAGCTTAAACTCCTCCACCGGACCGCTATACTGCCGGCGAGAATAGATTATGAATATAGAGCAGCCAAAATACTATTTTCCGGTTTGACCGGACAAGGCCGTATGAAACTGCGGGGACTTATATGAAAATTTGTTTGAAAGGCGCGCGTATAATCGACCCATCCTGTCAACTAGATCAGTATCTGGATATTATGGTGGCGGAAGGCCGGATTGCCGCGCTGAATGTCAATCTGCCTGCTGAGGGGACGCAGCTTTTCGATCTGAGCGGTAAAATTGTCGTTCCCGGTTTTATCGATCTGCATGTGCACTTGAGGGAACCGGGATACACGGATAAAGAAACGATTGCCAGCGGCGCAGAAGCAGCCGCAGCCGGAGGGGTTACCTCCTTATTCTGTATGCCCAACACATCTCCGCCTGCGGACAGCGCGGAAGTGGTAGAGCAGATCAGATCAGAAGCGACTGCCGCCGGTTTGGTCCGGGTTTTCCCTGTCGGCGCGCTGACCCGGGGCCGTCTTGGTAAAGAACCTGCGGATTTCAAAGCGCTTTACTCCGCCGGTGTCCGCGCTTTCAGCGATGACGGTTCCCCGGTGGAAGACAGTGGGCTGTTATATCGGATCTTTAAAGAGCTGTCCTGCTATGACGGTGCGGTTGTGTTTTCTCACAGCGAGGATCTAAGTCTTTCCCGCGGGGGGGTAATGCACGAAGGGCTCATCAGTAAGCTGCTGAAACAGCCTGGTATTCCTGCGGTAGCGGAAACAGCGGCCGTGGCCCGGGATATTCTCCTGGCCCAGGCGGCTGGAGTCAGGCTGCACCTGGCCCATATCAGCACTGCTGCCTCGGTGGAATGGGTGTCCTGGGCGAAAGAGAAAGGGCTGCCGGTAACCGCGGAAGTAACACCGCACCATTTATTTTTGACGGATGAAGCGGTAAAAATAGACGGAGCTTTGGCCAAGGTAAATCCTCCTTTAAGGCCTGAAACGGATTGCCGCGCTTTGCGCAGAGCCCTCCTGGATGGAATTATCGACATTATCGCCACAGATCATGCCCCGCATCAGGGCAGTGAAAAAGAACTTCCTTTCAGGGATGCCCCTTTCGGGATTACGGGACTGGAAACAGCCGTACCTCTTCTGTTGTCCGGATTAGTGCAAAAAGGATTACTTAATCTTTCAGGCTTGATTCAGGCATTTTCATGCCGCCCGGCCCGGCTCATGGGGCTGAACACAGGAACTTTAAGGCCGGGGGCGCCGGCTGACCTGACCGTATTAGATCTGGAGGCCGCTTCTTTTGTGGAACCTGGCCGTTTTTATTCAAAAGCCAAACACAGCCCATTTGCCGGGTGGAAAGTGTGCGGCCTTCCCGTATTGACCATGGTGGGTGGCGCTGTAATCATGAAGCAGGGAGTAGTGCAAAATGTTACCGGATCATAATTTGATCCCGCACCTGATCCATCAGTGCACATTGATCGAAATCAACAAAGTGGCGGAGAACTGGTACCGCTTAAAGCTGCAGGCGCCTGCAGCGGCAGCCTATGCTGAACCGGGCCAGTTTGTGCACCTGCGGGCAGGTTCAGCTTCGGATCCGCTGCTGCGCCGTCCTTTCAGCATACATAACGCGGATAGTCGTGCCAATGAAATCTGGCTGTTAATTCGGGTAGCCGGAAAGGTAACCTCAGCGTTGGCCGGGTTATCTCCCGGGGGGATTATCAATATCCTGGGGCCTTTGGGAACCGGTTTTCCTGTGCCGGATGATGAGGGCAGCGCCTTGCTGGTGGCCGGCGGAATAGGCTTGGCCCCACTCTATTTTTTGACCTTACGCCGTCAGGCAGCCGCTCTGCCCACGGAGTTATTACTGGGCGGATTAACCGGAAACGCCCTTCCGGATGACTCATTCTTTTTTCGGGACGGAGTGCATCCGCTGATAGCCACCAACGATGGCAGCCGCGGTTATCGGGGAACAGCAGCAGATCTGCTGGAGATGCGGCTGCAGTCGGGGATCAGGCCAACCCGCATTTTTGCCTGCGGGCCTGTTTCCATGTTGGCCCGGGTAGTGGAACTGGGGCGAAATTGCGGCTTGCCGGTTTATGTGTCGCTGGAGTCCTTTTTGGCGTGTGCGGTCGGCGCCTGCCTTGGCTGTGCCTTCCCCTTTAAAACAGATGATCATATTGAATACCGGAGAGTCTGCCGGGACGGTCCTGTTTTTAGCGGAGAGGAGGCTTGTTTTGAACTTGTTTGATGCGAGCCTCACAGTTAACCTGGCTGGGATTTCGCTGGCCAATCCGCTTATTGCAGCCTCCGGCTGTTATGGATACGGTTTTGATTACCGCAGATGGATTGATCCGGGTGATTGGGGAGCGATCGTCGTAAAGGGGACCACCCTTCGTCCACGGACGGGCAATCCTCCGCCACGTCTGGTGGAAACACCCTCGGGCATGCTTAACGCGATCGGGCTGCAAAATCCGGGAATAGATTTCTTTTTAAAATCGATCCGGCCGCAGTTGCCTGAGCTTCAATGTCCGGTCCTGGTGAATATTGCCGGGGAGACTTTGGAAGAATATCGTCAACTTGCGGCAATTTTAAACTCAGTTACTGAGGTTTCCGGGATTGAGGTAAATATATCCTGCCCAAATGTGAAGCGTGGCGGCGTCAGCTTCGGTGGCGACCCTGCTTTGGTGGAAGAACTGATTGGCCTGGTCCGGGAGGTGTACAGGCTGCCCCTGATTGTCAAACTTTCCCCGGACGCGGGCAACATTGTTTCCGTGGCGGAAGCTGCCTGGCGAGCGGGCGCTGATGCTCTATCTTTGATCAATACCATCAAAGGAATGGTGATCGATGTGCAGAAGCGCAGGCCGGTGCTGGGCAATATTACCGGTGGGTTGTCCGGACCAGCTATACGCCCTGTCGCGGTGCGCGCAGTCTGGGAAGTGTCTGCGGCGGTTTCCATCCCTGTAATCGGTATGGGCGGGATCATGCAGGCGGACGATGCGCTAGAGTTTATTCTGGCCGGCGCCTGTGCGGTAGCTATCGGCACCGCCAACTTTATTAACCCTGCAGTGGCCCGGGAGATCTCTCAAGGCTTGCGTCAGTACCTGTGCGATCACGGTTTCTCCCATTACCGGGAGTTAATTGGCGCAGCCCGCCCGTGAAGTTTCTGAATTCAGATTTCTAAAGCCCTTGCGGCTTACCGCGGTATTAGTTTGATCAATATTGTAGAAGGCGGGCTATCTTTGCGCTTAGGGATTCATATGCCCCTGAAAGGGGGCTTTAAACAGAATATGGACAGGATAAAAGCGATCGGGTGTGAAACAGCGCAGATTTTTCCGGGGAATCCTACCGGCTGGCGCCTGGGCGTCGCCGACCCTGCGGAGATGAGGGATAGGGTTTCCGTTTTGGCAGAACAAGATATTTACCCTTTAATCATGCATAGCGCTTACTTGATTAATTTGGCCTCTCCTTCCGCAGACTTCCTCGAGAAGTCTAAGTTACTGCTAACGAGAACCATGGAACGGGCCGCATTGCACCGTTCTCCGTATGTAGTGTTGCATACCGGCAATCACGGCGGTCAAGGGGCTGAACAGGGAATAGAGCAGATTATTGAGACTATAGGCTCCGGGCTGCCTGACTGGCCGGATTCTGTAAAGCTTCTTCTGGAAAATACCGCGGGCGGCGGCACGGCATTAGGCTCATGTTTTTGCGAGCTGGCCCGGATCCTGAATGCCTTTCCTGCGGGCACGCTTGGAGTCTGTTTTGATACGGCCCACGGCTGGGCTGCCGGTTATGACTGCGGCAGCAAAGACGGTATAACTGGAATGCTGGAACAATTCGATAATACTATCGGCTTAAAACACCTTCTGGCGATTCATATCAATGATT
>JAGXSR010000159.1 GCA_018333405.1 Dethiobacter sp.
GAAATAATACTTATAATTAATACTTTTTACGCCGACAGACCAGGCCCGGGGACTGACACTGATGATCGCCAGCCCCGGAGGCAGCATCAACGCTTTTTGTGAGCCGGTAACGCACACATCAATCCCTAGGCGATCCACGGGAATATCTACTGCGCCCATGGAGCTTACGGCATCCACAATCAATAAAGCGGGGTGCTCTCCCCTGATTTTGCTGATTAAGGCCAGGTCATTCATCATTCCGGTCGATGATTCATTATGCACCACCATAACAGCACAGATTGTCCCGTCGCGATCTGCTTTTAGTTTATCATCCAAGGCCTGATAGTCCAAAGGAAGCCCCCACCCGGAGTCAACCCGCTCTACTTCAATTCCGTAAGCTTCAGCGATGGCTGCCATACGCTCGCCAAAGGCTCCATTACTCAGCGCAAGAACCTTCTGCCCTGGAGAGATAAAATTGACAACAGACGTTTCCATAATTCCGGTTCCGGATGTAGTTAAAATAAACAGGCGCCCCTCTGTCTGAAAAATATTCTTCAAAGACCTGATCAGCTCATCCTGAAGCGCCTGAAATCTGGGCCCGCGGTGATTGAACATCTCTGTCGCCATAGCCATAGACACCTGGGGAGGAACAGGAGTGGGGCCCGGGATCAGTAGAAACTCTTTACGCATGATAATATCGTCTCCTCGCTGATATATATTTATCTATAAATTATTCAGGCGGCTGAGATTTTAACGCACCGCGCCTTTCAAAGCGCAGCAGTGCTATTTCCAACAGCCGGTTGATCAACTGGCTGTAATCAATGCCGCTGGCTTCCCAAAGTTTGGGGTACATACTGATGCTGGTAAAACCAGGCATGGTATTGATTTCGTTTACAATAACCGACTTTTCTTCAGTATTTACAAAGAAGTCAACCCGTGATAATCCGCTGGCTTCCACCGCTTTAAAAGCGCGGCATGACAGCTCCTTAATTTTATTCTCAAGCTCTGCTCCCAACCCGACTGGAACAACCAACTCGGAACGTTCGTCTATATACTTGGCCCGGTAGTCGTAAAATTCGTTGCAGGGAATAATCTCACCCGGAAGGGAAGCCTGCGGATCGAGATCTCCTAAGACACTGCACTCAATTTCCCGGCCGGAGATGTTGGCTTCTACAACAACCTTGTCATCGTAAGACAGAGCTTCAAACACAGCCGCATCCAGGACAGACGCACTGCTGACCTTGGAAATGCCGACACTGGAACCAAGATTGGCCGGCTTAACAAAACACGGATAACCTAAGTTATCATCAATCTGTTTCAGCCAAAACCTGGAGTTTTGACTCCAGTCCCATCGATTAAAATCAAGATAGGGGGCTATTGGAAGCCCGTGCTTCTGGAAAAGAGTCTTCATAACCACTTTATCCATAGCTGAAGCAGAAGCAAGGACACCGGATCCCACATAGGGCAGTCCAGCCAGATCCAGCATGCCCTGGACCGTGCCGTCTTCTCCAAACGGGCCATGCAGCACAGGAAATACTAAATCTATGGGCATATAATCCCATTCCTTCCTCCCGCCCGCGTTCTTGACCAAAAGGCCTGGTTTTCCGGGATCCATCAGCAAGGTTGCCCTTGTCGCGTTAACAATGGACCGCTTCTCCCACAGGATCCGCCAGATATCTTCTCCGGCCAGCCAGATCCCTTCTCTTGAGATGCCCACCGGAATTATATGGTACCGATCCCGATCCACCGCTTCCATTATGGACGCGGCAGAGCGCAGAGATACCACATGCTCGCCGGAACGTCCGCCGAATAATATAACCAGATTTTTTGGTTTTATTTAATTCAACCTCCCTTTGCTGGATTGCACTACAAACGGGTCACCGCTTTCCCCCGCCCGATCCAGGAAGGAATTAAAAACCGGCGCAGTTTTATTATCTGCAGCAAAATATTTCGTGCAGCGGGGAACAGGTGTATCCATAGCCAGTAGTAGACAGGGGATAGAATCAGATCCTTTTCTCCGATAAAAGCAAAATAGTCTCCTCCGAAGCTTTTTTTAAAATGATATATCCCATAGAGGGGATGATCCTCGGAAACTTCACCCGGCACACCATAGAAATCAAACCAGCGTGCTCCCCTGTCTTTAGCCCACTTGATCCGTTCCCAAATCATGGCATGATACGCGTATACATTGCGGAAGCGGTCTGACTGCCCCCCATAAACCGCCCAGGCCTTATCACCGAAAGCAAAAGTGATCCCGGCGGTTACCGGCTCACCATTCAAATAACCAATTGTAAGATTGACGGCATCACGGGCGGCAAGTGTCCGGTAAACCTTTTGATAATAAGAAAGATTCCTGACAACAAAGTCGCCTCGCCTTCCGGTTTCCCGCATAACCTTCAGAAATAACTCCAGCCCTTTTTCGCCGGGAGATTCGAATCTAATTCCTTTGCTGAGGCCATAGCGAATCTTATAGCGTGTTTTTTTTGAAAATCCGCTCATTATATCCTCTTTGTCACCGCTGATATCCAGACAAAAGGTATATCGCGGCTGCAAGCCGCCAAACTCATGCTTCCCAAGAGGGGTTATAAACCCTGTCTGCCGCAACAGCGCAACAGCGTCATAATGCAGATCGGAAAGACAAGGATCAATCTTTATAAACACCGCCCTGTGCTGCCTGGCCAAAGTCCGCAGGCAAACTATAAGCTGATCAAATGCCTGCCTGTCATACCAGTCGAGCAACACGGGGCCGCGGGGTAAATAAAAAAATGTCTTTCTCAATAAAGGTATGCGCCGTTTCAGGATTGAGGCGGCAGCAACAATACGGCTGTCCTCTTCCAGGATTACACGAATAGGTTCCCAAACCGGCTTTTTTACTTCTCCCCATAAATATGACTGGAAGATATGCCCGTTTGGCGTGCTTTGCATAAATTCGTCGAACCGCTCGGCTTCATCCGCGTCAATCACCCTGAATTGCACCGACGTAACCTCCTTGGTCCTTAGTATAACTGTGGCAATCAGTTTCTGTCAATTTGGCACAAGATGGCTTTATAGTTTAAAACAAACAAAGGAAGCTTACTTAACATCTTTATACAAAGAGATGAAAAATATACACAACCAGGCTAAACCTGTCTTGAACCAGCATTAAAAATGAGCAAGGTTCCCCTCGGGCATGAAGGAAACCTTAAAGATTTTATCAGCGTATAGCCGGGTCGCGCTTAAGCCTTTCTTTAGTCTTTTGCCTTTGCCGCTTTGGCCTGAGCGATCACCTGCTCCGCTGCCTGAAAAGGAACTTCTTCGTAATGAGAAGAGCTCATTGTAAAAAACCCTCGGCCCTGCGTCATGGAGCGCAGATCGATAGAGTATTTAAACATTTCAGCCATGGGCACCTGAGCTCTGATTTTCTGTAAGCCGTCGTTAGGCTCAATCCCTTGAATGCGACCGCGCCGGCTGTTTAAATCACCCATAATATCCCCCATGTATGATTCAGGCACAACGATTTCCACATTCATAATCGGTTCCAACAAAACCGGCCGGGCTTGCTCCATCCCTTTGCGAAAAGCCATAGCTGAGGCGATCTTAAACGCCATTTCAGAAGAGTCAACGTTATGATAGGAGCCGTCAACCAACTTCACCCTGATGTCGACAACCGGATAGCCGGCCAATATGCCTTCTTCCAGGGCTTCCCTTATCCCTTTTTCCACAGCCGGCACATATTGCTTGGGAACCACGCCCCCGAATATCTTATCTTCAAACTCAAAACCGCTGCCGGATGCCAGGGGCTCCATTTCCAGGTAAACATGTCCGTATTGCCCTCGTCCTCCGGTCTGCTTTTTATGTTTTCCCTCTATGCGCGACTGGCCACGAATTGTCTCCTTATAGGGAACCTTCGGAGTAGACAAGTCTACTTCTACCCCAAATTTTTGAGCCAACCGACTGACGATAATCTCCAGGTGAAGCTCACCCAGGCCGGAGATTACAGTTTGCTTGGTTTCCACACGCCGTTCGAGACGGAAAGTAGGGTCTTCTTCTAAAAAGCGGGCCAGCCCGGTTCCTACTTTGTCCTCATCCCCTTTATTTTTCGGCTCTACGGCGAAAGAAATGACCGGTTCGGGAAATTTAAATGTCTGATAGATCACAGGCTTAGTTCGGTCACACAGCGTATTTCCTGTGACCGTTAGCTGCAGCTTGGCCACTGCAGCTATGTCGCCGCAAACCACCTCTTCCATCGGAATTTGGGTTTTTCCGCGCATGGAAAAAAGCTGTCCAAACCTCTCGGTTTTTTCTTTGCCGACATTATAGACTTGCGTATCGGGTTTAGCTGTACCTGAACAGACTTTTAAGAAATTTACCCTCCCGACATAAGGGTCCGCTAATGTTTTAAAGACAAATGCGGAAAAAGGCTCATCCGCCCTAGGGTTGCGGGTAACGATCACTTCGCTGTCCGGCAGACAACCTTGCATCGGTTCGCGCTCCAAGGGCGACGGGCAATAATTTTTTATAAGATCCAACAGCGGCTGAATAGAGTAGTTTTTTGTAGCCGCACCGCATAATACCGGAGTTATCTTGCGATCCAACATTCCTTTGCGCAACCCGTGCCGAATCTCATCTTGATCTAAAGTCTCACCTTCCAGGTACTTCAGCAACAACCCATCATCGGATTCGGCAGCCGCTTCCACCAGCTTCTCCCGCAAGCTGTCTGCCTGACTTTTAAGATCGAGGGGGATTTCACCCTCCTGCACTTTTAAGCCGTCACTGGAAAAAAACAGTGCCTTCTGTTCAACCAAGTCAACAACACCCTTAAAATCCGCTTCTTTCCCGATAGGCAGTTGCAGCGGTATAAATCTCTGGCCGAAATGTTTTTCCAGCCGATCAATCGCCATCTCAAAGTCGGCATTTTCGCGATCCAGCTTATTAATAAATATAATACGGGGCAAGTTAAAATTATTGGCATAGCTCCACACTTTCTCTGTGCCCACTTCAACCCCGGAAACAGCACATACCATCATAATTGCGCAGTCCGCTACCTGCAGCGCACCCAGAACATCGCCGATAAAGTCAAAATATCCAGGAGTATCCAGGAGGTTGATTTTTACTCCCTGCCATTCCAGCGGAGCCAGGCTCACGTTTATGGTTACCCGTTTCCTGATTTCATCTGGATCGAAATCGGTGGTAGTAGTACCTGCTTCTATCTTTCCCAGCCGGTTAATCGCGCCGGAAGAAAAAAGCATTGCTTCCGCAAGAGAAGTTTTGCCGGCGCCGCCGTGGGAAATCAGGGCCACGTTGCGAATAAATTCGCTGCTATACTTCTTCAATATTTACCCCTCCTTAAAAATGCCGGCGCCCAACCATTATCTCATGCTTCCGGCTTTTAATAAGATCTGCCAATCCGGCTTAAATTAACCCCAATTACCCGTCCACCTCAAGTTGCGATGAAGCTTTGCTATACATTATAGCCCAAAATAAACAAAATTGAAAATGTATTCGCTTGACGATTGACAATCAGTCCATTTTCTTTAATCGAGCCTGCACGCACTCAATCAGACCGCCATATTTTATGATTTCCTGCATAAAAGAAGGCAGGGGAGGGCTGGCAAACATTCTTCCATCCGCCAACCGGACAATTTGACCACGCGCTAAATCGATTTGCAAAATCTCTCCCGGCAAGAGGAGGCCAGGCAGATCTGCTTCACACTCAAGTATTGGTAATCCGATATTTACAGCATTCCGAAAAAAAATCTGGGCGAAGCTGTTTGCTATTACACAACCCACACCTGCGCCTTTCAAAGCAAGAGGAGCATGTTCCCTCGAGCTGCCACAGCCGAAATTCTTGCCGGCTACGACAAAATCGCCAGGTCTGACCTGGCCGGCAAAACGGGGATCCGCATCCTCCATACAGAAACGAGCCAATTCCACCGGATCTGTTGTGGTCAGGTAACGAGCGGGGATAATCGCATCGGTATCAATATTATCGCCAAAGAGCCATGTTCTGCCTTCCAGCTTCACTTATAAAACCTCCTCGGGGTGGACTATTTCTCCGGCCACTGCCGATGCTGCGGCTACCGCCGGACCGCAAAGATATACTTCACTATCCCGGTGGCCCATCCTTCCGGTGAAATTCCGGTTAGTCGTGGCCAAAGCTCTCTCCCCACCGGCCAGGATCCCCATGTGCCCACCCAGGCAAGGCCCGCAGGTAGGCGTACTGATTGCCGCCTCCGCCTCAATAAATATATCAAGCAGCCCCTCTGCCATTGCTTGTCGGTAAATCCACTGGGTGGCCGGAATAACCAGAAGGCGGGTCCGTGGATGTACCTTGTGCCCTTTCAACACTGCAGCCGCTTCACGCAAATCATCCAGCCTGCCGTTAGTGCACGACCCGATCACCACTTGGTCAATCTGAATTCCTTTGGCTTCGCCAACGGGATGAACATTTTCGGGAGAAGGCGGAAAGGCGACTTGCGGCTGCAGGCTGCTTACGTCAAAAGTGTAGGTTTCTGCATACACAGCATCATGGTCGCTGTATACTGCCTGGTAAGGCTGCCTAGTGCGCCCTTTCAGGTAATCGAAAGTTGCCTGATCGGGTTGGATATAGCCACATAGTCCACCAGCTTCGATAACCATATTGGCCATGGTCAGGCGTCCGTCTATCGTCAGCTGATCGATTACCGGGCCACAAAACTCCATGGCCCGGTAAAGAGCGCCTTGCACGCCGATCTTGCCAATAGTAAACAGGATCAGATCTTTGCCTCCTACCCAAGAGGGCAATCGGCCGTTATAGACAAAACGCATTGTTGCCGGCACCTTAAACCAGGCTTCACCTAAAGCCATCGCTGCGGCCAGATCAGTGCTCCCCACGCCTGTAGCAAAAGCGCCAAGCGCTCCGTAGGTGCAGGTATGCGAATCAGCGCCGATGATCACAGTGCCAGGCTGTACAAAACCCTGTTCAGGTAACAGCGCATGTTCAACGCCCATCCGGCCAACCTCAAAATAATGAACCAGGCCATAGCGGGAAGAAAAACGACGAAGCGCCAAGGCCTGCTCTGCGGAAGGTATGTCCCTGTTTGGCGTAAAATGATCCGGCACCAGCACTATCTTTTCCGGATCGAATACCCGGTCTAAACCCAATCGCTCAAATTCTTTAATAGCAACCGGAGCAGTGACATCATTACCCAAAGCCAGGTCTATCTTTACTGTTAACAGATCACCGGGCTGCACTCTCTCCTTGCCGCCCGCTCGCGCTAAAATTTTTTCTACCATCGTTTGTCCGGACAATCTCATACCCCATTTCAAGAACATTTTTTACTTTATAGCTTAAATATCCCTATGCTTCCCTGGTAATCTTGGAACCACGCAGCAGGGCTATTTTTCCTGTTCGCACAATTTCTCTGATCCCGTAAGATTGAAGCAGAAGCTTAATCGCTTCCAGTTTATCTTCATTGCCGGTCACCTCAACAATCATTGAATCAAGAGATACATCTACCACTTTCCCGCGGAAGGTTTCTACAATTTGTTGAATGTCTCCACGGGTCTGGGACTCTGCCCGCACTTTTATCAGCATCAGTTCGCGCATCACCGCCGGTTCAAGTGAAAGATTGCTCACCTTCAGCACATTGATCAACTTGTTTAGCTGTTTCATTACTTGCTCAACAACCATTTCATCCCCTTCTACAGTGATGGTCATCCGGGAAATGCCTGGGGTAACTGTTTCTCCAACGGTGATGTTGTCGATATTAAATCCGCGCCTGCTGAAAAGACCAGCCACTCTGGTAAGCACACCGGATTTATTTTCCACCAGTACTGCCAGAACATGTTTCATCTTTTTCCACTCCCCATAATAATTTCACTGATGGGGCGGTTCGGGGCAACCATAGGGTAAACATTTTCCCCGGCATCAACCAGAAAATCGATCACCACAGGTCCTTCAATTGCCAGTGCCTGTTCAATGGCGCCGGCAACCTCGGAGGGTGCAGAAACACGAAGTCCTAGAGCGCCGTAAGCTTCGGCCACCTTAACAAAGTCCGGACCGCCCTGAATCGATGTGTGCGAGTATCGGCCCCCATAAAAAAGCTCCTGCCACTGACGGACCATGCCCAGACAACCGTTGTTGATAATGGCCACCTTTATATTTAGATTATACGCTACCGCTGTTGCTAACTCCTGGATATTCATTTGGAAGCTGCCATCCCCGGCGATACAAAAGACAGTTTTTTGCGGAGAGGCAAGTGTAGCCCCCAGTGAGGCGGGAAAACCATAGCCCATGGTTCCCAAGCCGCCGGAGGAAAGAAACGTACGCGGCAAACGGAAACAATAATGCTGTGCCGTCCACATCTGATGCTGACCGACATCTGTGCAGATTATGGCATTATCCGGCGTCAGCCGGTCGATTTCCCGGATTACAAACTGGGGCTTCATCCCTCCTTCACTGGTTTGCTTTTCCGAACAGAGGGGGTTGCCTTGGCGCCATTCCTCAACCTTTTTCAACCAATCTTCTGTAACCCCGGGCTGCAGCCGCTTTAAAATACCCTGGAGAACTTTTTTCACATCACCGACAATCGGAATATCAATGGCTACGTTTTTTCCTATTTCCGCCGGGTCGATATCGATATGAATAATTTGGGCTTTCCGGGCGAAGCTCTCCAATTGGCCAGTAACCCGGTCATCAAAGCGCACGCCGGCGGCGATAATTAAATCTGCTTCGGATATGCTGTAATTTGCAGAAACCGTCCCATGCATACCGGGCATTCCCAAAAATAGTGGGCTGTTTCCCGGAAAAGCGCCCAGTGCCATAAGCGAGAGAACAACCGGGATCCGGCCCCGTTCAGCCAATTCTGTAAGTTCAGCAGACGCTCCGGCGATGATTACGCCGCCTCCGGCAAATATCACCGGACGTTTGGCCGCATTGATTGCCTTGACCGCTCGTTGTATCTGGCCGCTATGCCCCTCTATAGTAGGTTTATATCCGGGAATCTCCCGCCTGTGGGTGTAATCAAACTGATCTTCCAGTTCAAATATATCTTTGGGGATATCAACCAACACCGGTCCCGGTCGGCCGGTGGAGGCAATAAAAAAAGCTTCAGACAAAGCATCCGGCAGTTCTTGCACATCTTTGATCAGGTAATTATGCTTAGTGATAGGCAAAGTAATTCCAGTGATGTCCGCTTCCTGGAATGAATCAGTGCCGATAAGCCGCGTTGCCACTTGACCGGTAATTAAGACCAGCGGCACCGAGTCCATATAAGCCGTGGCAATACCGGTAACCAAGTTAGTAGCCCCGGGGCCCGAGGTGGCAAAAACAACCCCCGTTTTGCCGCTGACCCGGGCATAGCCGTCGGCGGCATGGACCGCACCCTGCTCATGGCGGACCAAAATATGTTTCAGTTTACAGCGATAAAGCTGGTCATACAGAGACAACACGGCACCACCGGGGTAACCGAAAACCAAGTCTACCTGCTCCTTCTCCAGGACCGCCGTAATCATGGCCGCACCTTTCAGTTTCACTCCCTGCCACCTGCCTTTAATAAGTCATATACTATTTATCGAGCCAATTTTTTGCCGATGAACACCGACCGGCAATATACTAACCTTACGCCAGGGGAACCCCTTCTGTTTGGGTAAGGTGATGAAACCGCTCCATTAAGCGGCACGTTACCGGGCCCGGAATTCCGGATCCGATAGTGCGAGCATCCACTTCGATTACCGGGATCACCTCAGCCGCAGTACCAGTCAGAAAACACTCATCGGCGGTATACACATCGTGACGGGTGAAGGGACTTTCTATCACGGACATTCCCTCTGTTCGCGCCAGGTTCATCACTGCTTCACGCGTAATTCCTTCCAGAATCCCCAAATATGGTGGTGGAGTAATCAAGGCTCCTTTACGATAAATAAAAACATTGTCTCCGGATCCTTCGCTGACATAACCGTTACCGGTCAACATCAATGCTTCCAACACTTCAGCCCGGTTGGCTTCAAGCTTAACCAATATATTATTTAAGTAATTTAGGGATTTAATTTTCGGATCCAAGGCATCGGCCACATTTCGGCGGGTGGCCACAGTAATAACAGACAGTCCTTTACTATATAATTCGGGAGGGTATAAAACAATTTTATCAACAATTATTACCACGCGACTGGCTTTGCATTTACGGGGATCTAATCCCAGATCTCCCACCCCCCGGGATACAACGACCCGGATATAGGCATCTTTAAGATTATTCGCATTTACTGTCTGCACAACGGCCGCGGCCATACTTTCCCGGCTGTAGGGAATGGGCAGCATGATGTGGTGAGCTGATTCAAACAGCCGGTTCACATGCTCGTCGAGGCGAAACACTCGCCCGTTGTATGCGCGAATTCCTTCAAATACACCGTCCCCATATAAAAACCCATGATCAAAAACCGAAATGACCGCTTTTTCTTCCGGAACCAAAGCGTTATCCAAAAAAATTATTCTGCCCATATCGATTCCCCTTTCTCTGTTGTTTAAGCAATCAGTTCAGTATATCTATATAAAAAGGCCCTTTGCCCAAAGGGGCAAAGGGATTTCCTTTGCGGTACCACCCTTTTCCAACTAAATCAACTTAAGTTGGGTTTATAAAGCCACTATAACCTGGTAACGGTGGTTGCCGGCACGCCTTACTTTAATTTCTGGCGGGCAACTCCAGGCCGACCTTCAACAATCTCCATTGCCGGCTTTCAGCTGGCGCCGGCTCTCTGCATTAGGAGAACTGTTTACTCCTGCCCTTCAACGTCTGTTTTTGTTTCAAAATGTTGCTTAATATTATATCCTGCCAACCGATCGGCGTCAATCAGCTGAAACTGCAAAATTTGCCAACCTGCGTGGGGGTGAGTGAGCCGGGAAGAGCTGATTCTCCGGTTTTCCTGTTTTATATTAAACCGATTAAATCAACTACCCGGTCTTTATCGTCCAAACGAATCAGTGTTACACCCCTGGCATAACGACTGAACAGGGATACTTGTTTAACCTGTTGCCGGATAACAATGCCTTTGGCAGTAATAACAATAAACTCTTCGTCGTCCTGCTTTATAATAATAAAGCCGGTGAGGGGCCCGCTGATCTTGCTCAGCTTCATCCCGATCAGTCCTTTGCCGCCGCGGCGTTGGGCGCGGAACTCTTCTACCCGGACCCGCTTTCCGAACCCGAAGGCGGAAACCATAAGAATTACTTCTCCGCCACTGATCAAGTCTGCGCCAATAACCTTTGACTCTCCGGAGAGATTAACCGACTTAACACCGCGGGCTGAGCGCCCCATGGGGCGCACATCTTCTTCGTTAAAACGGACAAACAAACCTTCAGCGGTACCGATAATCACTTCCTGGCGGCCATCAGTAAGCTTTACCGAGATCAGCTCATCGGCTTCGGAAAGGTTGATGGCGACTAAACCTGTTTTGCGGGCGTTTCTGTATTCCATCAGCGGAGTTTTTTTAATCATACCTTGTGCCGTAACCATTAGCAGGTTGCGATCCGGGCTGAACTCCCTGATCGGCATTGTTGCGGTGACAAACTCCCGATTATCAAGCGGAAGCAAATTGATCAAGGCCGTTCCCCGGGCCTGCCGGCCCGACTCAGGTATCTCGTGAATTTTCAACAGATAAACCCTTCCGCGATTGCTGAAACAGAGCAGGTTGTCATGGGTGGATGCAACATGACACTGTTCAACCCAGTCGTCTTCTCTGGGCTGTATACCAATAATCCCTTTACCGCCACGCAATTGGCTGCGGTAAGTGGACAGGGGCAGGCGCTTGATATACCCCCTGTCCGTGAGAGTAATAACCACATCTTCTTCCAAAATTAAGTCGGTCAGAGCTATCTCGTCGGCGTCAGCAACGAGATGCGTACGCCTTTCGTCGGCGTGCTTTTCTTTAATCGCCTGCAGCTCACTGTTAATAATACCGTACACCAATGACTGGTCGGACAGTACCCTCTTCAGGTAAGCAATCCGTTCCAACAGATCATTAAATTCCCCTTCAAGCTTTATTGTTTCCAGCTGCGTCAGACGCCGCAAGCGCATATCCAATATTGCCTGAGCCTGTTTCTCCGTAAGACTAAGAAGCGCAATTAAGCCCGCTCGGGCGCTTGCCTCATCCTTTGTCCGGCGAATTAGCGCAATCACTTCATCCAAACGGGAGAGCGCTATGCGCAGTCCTTCCACGATATGCAGCCGTTCCTCTGCTCGCCTCAAATCATAACGGCTGCGCCTTAATATTACCTCTTTTTGATGATCGAGGTAGTAAACAAGTATTTCTTTTAAGTTTAAAACCTTAGGCTGCCCGTCTGCCAAAGCCAGCATTATAATGCCGTATGTTTGCTGCAGAGGTGTAAACTGATATAACTGGTTTATAATCACTTGAGGCTGATAGTCCTTTTTAATTTCCATAACAATGCGAACTCCGGAGCGGTCCGATTCGTCCCTCAGGTCGGTCAATCCATCCATTTTACGTTCTTTTACCAGTTCGGCGATCTTCTCTACCAGGCGCGCTTTGTTCTGCTGGTAAGGGAGCTCGGTAATAACCAGATGGTTACGACCCTTTTCCTTGGTTTCTAATTGCACCCGTCCCCTTACCTTTATTATACCCCGACCGGTTTGGTAAGCAGAACGGATGCCCTCATAGCCAACGATAATCCCCCCTGTGGGAAAGTCGGGCCCCTGAATAAAACGCATCAAATCCTGAACTCTGGCCTCGGGATTGACAATAACATATTGCAGGGCGTCAATTACCTCCCTTAGATTATGCGGGGGAATATTGGTGGCCATTCCCACCGCAATGCCGGCGGAGCCATTTACTAAAAGATTGGGGAAACGTGATGGAAGCACTACCGGTTCCTGTAAACTCTCATCGAAGTTGGCCCGGAAATTAACCGTTTCTTTTTGCAGGTCGGATAAAAGTTCCATGGAAATGGTCGAAAGACGAGCTTCGGTATAGCGCATTGCCGCAGGAGAATCGCCGTCTAAAGAGCCGAAATTACCGTGTCCGTCTACCAGTGGGTAGCGTGTGGTAAATACTTGTGCCATCCGCACCAGGGTATCATAAAGGGCAACATCTCCATGTGGATGATATTTGCCTAGAACTTCACCGACAATCCGGGCTGACTTGCGATAAGGTTTATCGGGTGTAGAGCCCATTTCGGACATGGCGTACAAGATGCGGCGATGAACCGGCTTGAGGCCGTCGCGGACATCAGGCAGAGCACGACTGACAATCACGCTCATGGCATAGTCTAAAAAAGAGGTTTTAACCTCATCCTGTATATTTACAGGTACAATCCTATCCTTATCTCCCATCGTGTTGATCACCTTCTCAAATTAATAAGTGTCAGACTTTCCTCTTCGGTAATTCAAGTCGATCTTTTATATATCCAGATTTTTAACCTGGCCGGCATTCTCTTCTATAAACTGGCGGCGCGGCTCCACCTTATCTCCCATTAAGATACTGAAGATCATATCCGCCTCTATAACATCGGTCAATTCTACTCGTTTAATGGTGCGGGTTTCTGTGTTCATAGTAGTTTCCCACAGCTGATCCGGGTTCATTTCGCCTAGCCCTTTGTAACGCTGAACCTGGATCCCCTCCCGTTTCCATTGATCCATAGCTGATTCCAATTCCTCGTCCCGATACAAATAGCGCTCCTGCTTCCCTTTTTTAATTTTATACAGAGGCGGTTGCGCAATATAGATAAAACCGCTTTCGATCAAATCTTTCATAAACCGATAAAAAAAAGTCAACAGCAGAACGCGAATATGAGAGCCGTCCACATCGGCATCCGTCATAATTATTATTTTTTGATAACGGGCCCGCTCGATAGAGAAATCTTCGCCGATACCTGTCCCTATGGCGGTGATCATCGTCCGTATTTCATCATTTCCCAGAATCCGATCAAGGCGCGCTTTTTCCACATTCAAAATTTTTCCCTTTAACGGTAAAATAGCCTGACATCGCCGGTCACGCCCTTGCTTGGCCGATCCGCCTGCGGAATCCCCTTCCACCAAAAACAGTTCGCTTTCACCAGGGTCTTTACTGGAACAGTCTGCAAGTTTACCTGGGAGATTTGAGAATTCAAGAGCATTTTTCCGGCGGGTAAGTTCCCGCGCCTTGCGCGCCGCTTCCCGGGCCCGGGAAGCGCGAATGGCCTTTTCAATAATTTTGCGTGCTGTAGACGGATTTTCTTCCAGATAGCGCACAAATCCTTCATAACAGACCGAATCAACAATACTGCGCACTTCGCTGTTACCCAGCTTGGTTTTTGTCTGCCCTTCAAATTGAGGTTCCAATAATTTAACACTGATAATTGCCGATATCCCTTCACGAATATCTTCACCGGTAAGATTGCTTTGGTTATCCTTAAGCACTCCGGTTTTTCGGGCATAATCGTTAATCAGGCGGGTCAGGGCAACTTTAAAGCCGTGTTCATGAGTACCCCCTTCCTCGGTGTGAATATTATTCGCGTAAGAATAGATGGTTTCATTGTAACCGGTATGATACTGAACAGCTAGCTCAACCTGGCACCCATTAATTTCTCTTTCTATATAAATCGGCTTTTTCGGAGTGACTTCCTTTCCCTGGTTAATAAATAAAACAAATTGGGCGATACCTCCTTCAAAATAAAATTGTTCTTCGTGGTTATCGCGATAATTTTTATATATAATTTTAGTTCCTTTATTCAGGAATGCCATTTCCCTTAAGCGCGGCACGATAATATTATTATCATATTCAATTTTCTCAAAAATTTCATAATCAGGGAGGAAGGTGATTTTCGTACCGTTACGTTTAGCCTGACCTTTTATTTTTAATTCTGTTGCCTTGTTTCCTCTTTCAAACCTCTGGTGATATATGTTTCCATTGCGATTTACCTCTACTTCCAACCACTTAGAAAGGGCATTCACTACCGAAACGCCAACCCCATGCAGCCCTCCTGCAACCTTGTAACTATCTCCGCCGAATTTTCCACCAGCATGAAGTGTAGTTAAAACAACTTCCACGGCCGGCCTGTTCTGCTGTGGGTGATCTTCCACCGGAATCCCACGCCCGTCATCAATGACAGTAATGCTATTATCTTTATTAATAAATACCTTGACTTGGGTGCAGTAGCCTGCCAGCACTTCATCGATACTGTTATCCACAACTTCAAATATTAAATGGTGCAGCCCTCTGCTGCCGGTTGAGCCAATATACATCCCCGGGCGCCTGCGGACTGCCTCAAGACCCTCCAACACCTGAATATGAGCGGCACTATAATCATCGCCTGGTTTTATGTTTTCCATGTACATCCTCCAATTACTATGTTCTGTTAAAAAATTGTTCTAAAAAATACATATCGAAGGCTTTGGATAATATCAAATGTTTATATATCCGCGCCTGGCCAGTGTAGCGGATGCAATGGATGATAAATAAACATTGTCGCTTGTAACTATAAAGGTTTTAAATTGTTCAAAATCACCGGAACCTAAAAAAATGTTGGGTAATGCGGCCTCAATAAACTGTTTGTTGGTAGTGTTTTGTCTTAAGTTAATATTAAAGATACCGACAATCTCATTACAAAAAACAATCCGCGCATTTCCAATATGTATATACATTCTTTACTCTCCCTCGGAAAACAATGTGGAAGCATCTGACTGTAAATGCCGTAACTTTCTAATGCCTTCAATAAATATACTTTGATTGTTGTTCGAAATCAAATTCCCTTGCAGTAGATTATTGTTTCCAAAGTATTTATTTCCTTCCCGGTGAAGATCGCCGACCTGAAAATAAATCTCTGTTACCACTCTATATCCAAAATAACTGTTTATTTTTTCGGATAATTGAGCTTTTAGTAATGTGAGGTGATAAGCCCAAGTTGAGTCTTTTACTACGATAAACAGTATTCCCTTGGAAATTCTTTCTGCACGGGTAACCGAAGCAATATTGATTCCCATCAGTTCAGACCATGACTCAATTATTAAATGTTGCCGGTATTGTTTCCACATTTTTTTCTGCCGAAGTAAATGTTCAATGACCAAACCTAGCTCTTTCATCATAAACCTTCCCTTCGTCCACAAAAAAAATGTTTACCTTCTCTTTTTGAAAATCATAATCTTCAATAGGAACTGCTGTTGTTATAAAAGACTGCCCTTCCCGCTGTAAAAGGAAATTAATTAACTGCTCACGTCTTTTTGGATCAAGCTCAGAAAAAACATCATCAAATAACACAATCGGTCTTTCCCTGCTGGATAAATAGAATAGCTCTACTTCCGCCATCCTGAGAGCCAGCGCGGCGGTGCGCTGTTGCCCTTGGGAAGAATACCTTTTTGCATCATAATCGTTAATCATTATTGTAAAATCGTCTAAGTGCGGTCCAAACACAGTGCACCCCCTTCTGATTTCTTCAGTACTCCCCTTTTTTAGGTGATCAGAAAAAGCTTGCTCAATTCCATCGGAATCCTTGTCAAACTCTATATTGCTAACATAATTAAGGGTAAGTTTTTCATTATGGTTTGTCATCTGTATAAAAAAGTCTTGCGCTTGTTTCTCAAGAGCCCGCAGCAGCGCAATTCGCTGTTTAATTATTTTGCTGCCTAATAAGACCAGAGCCCTATCCCATGGCTCAAATATACTTCTGTCTATAGAATTAAAACGATTTTCTTTAAGTAATCTGTTTCTATGCTGCAGAACACGATGGTAATCTTTAAGTAAATGATAATAAGCAGGCTTCAGCCGAGACCCTTCTAAATTAATATATCGCCTGCGTATAGCCGGCCCTTCCTTTATGATTAGAATATCGTCAGGACTGAAAGCAACAATTGGAACTTGATAGATAAAATCTCCTCGTTTCATCAACGAACCATTCACTTTAATTTTAGTATTTTTTGTGCTAGCTTGGTAACCTATTTGGACAGTGTCAATATTATTTTTCTTTTTTAAAGTTCCTTTTAAAAAAAAACCGCTCCCGTTCCAATATACAAGTTCATAATCGTGAATTGTTCTAAATGAATGCGATACGGCAAGATAATAAATTGCTTCTAAAAGATTAGTTTTGCCCTGACCATTTGCTCCTTCAAAAATATTTATCCTGTTGTTGAAAAAAACGTCTTGGTTTATGTAATTACGAAAGTTTGTTAAATGTAATTGCGTTAAAAACAAAAAAACCGCCCCCGTAATTACTCCATTTTTACTGGTAATACCAAGTAAAGATAAGTCGGATCTCCCGGCGCCCTAAACACTAACGGCCCGTTTTTTCCATGAAAATCAATCATAATTTCTTTTTGCTCCATCACTTTTAAAATATCCAAAACAAATTTTGAGTTTACGAGAACTTCAACATTATCACCTTCGTATCTGCCCAAAACCAACTCTTCCATTTTGCCTATCTGAGAAGAGACTTTAACAACCAAGCTGCTTTCATCAATAATAAAATGGATGATTTGATTAATGCCTTCGGCCAGCAATGATGCCCGGGACACAGTATCTTCAAAAGTCTTTTTGTCGGTAAACATCCTGGTGATATGCTTTCTAGGGATAACCCCGCTAATATCGGGATACTTCTCTTCGAGAATGCGAGCGGCAAAATAAATATCGTCAAATTTAAAAATCACCTGTTTTGTTCCCGGTGAAATTAAAAGCAGACCCTCATCCCCAATAATTTTTAGCAGTTCGCGAAGGGACTTAGCTGGTACAAGGGAACGTTTTTCAGTAAACTTCTTTAATTCATCTTCAATCTCCATATTTTTCATTGTTAGGCGATAAGTATCCGAGGCGATTATATTCAGATGATTATCATTAAAATGAAAAAGCACTCCGTTAAAAGCTGGTCTGCTTTCATCGGTTGATGCGGAAAAGACGGTAGTTTTTAAAACTTTTTTAAATAATGGCTGATCAAATGTGAGAAAATGTTCAGTGGTTGTTTCTGTTTGGATTATAGGGTAATGTGCGGGGTCAGCGCCGAATAAAACATAATTTGTTTGGCCGCTGTTAACCTCAATACGATAATCATCTCTCCTGAAATGCAGGTCGACATCCGTTTCGGGAAGATAACGCACTATATGCACGATTTTAGGAGGGAAAAGTATGCTAAAATTATCTCCGCCAAAATGAGGAAGCTTGACTTGAATATCAATCTCCATATTTGTCGCAGTAAAAATCAGGGCTTGTTCAGTACATTCAAATAAAATATTGTCTATGGCTGGGATAGCGGTTCGTATCGGCAGAGCTTTTTCTACTATATCTAAACAACGAGTCAAAACCTGCTTATTTAGTTTAATATGCACAGCACAGACCTCCTCTACTTTAACAACAAAATAATATTATTAAATATTTATATATATAGCAGTAATAATAAGCGCTGTGTATACTGTGAAAACTTCCCTTTGATCCATTTACTAAAAAGAAATCGGGCCGCATAGCCTATGTATAATTTGTGGACTAGCTGTTAATTAATATTATTCTTTTAAAAAAGAAAAACCCAACAGAAACTATCAAAAACTTATACACACATTTTTCAACCACTATTGACAATCTCATTACGAATCAATTCTATTTTATGTCTAAATTCAGGATTGTCTGCAAGAATATTTTCAATTTTTCGACATGCATGCAGCACAGTTGTATGATCCCGCCCTCCGAATTTTTCACCAATTTTAGGCAGAGAAAGATCCGTTATATTGCGACAGAGATACATGGCTACCTGGCGGCATAAAGCAATATCTTGAGTTCTTTTTTTAGCGCTTAAATCCAGCGGGTTGACATCAAAATGGCTTGCAGTTATTTGGGTTATGTTTTTAACCGATATTTCCCTTTTTTTGGTATAAAGAATGGTTTTCAGGGCTTCATAAGTCAAACCTAAGGTAACCGGGCCTTTTGCCATAGAGGCATAAGCGACAATTCGAATCAGAGCGCCTTCTAATTCACGTATATTTGTTTCTATTTTTGATGCTATATGTTGTATCACATCGTTTGGAATATCCAGTCCGTCAGACTGTGCTTTTTTCCTGAGAATAGCAATACGTGTTTCCAGATCAGGAGGTTGAATATCAGTAATCAGGCCCCATTCAAACCGAGATCGCAACCGGTCTTCCAATGTAGGTATCTCTTTGGGAGGTCTATCGCTTGAAATAATAATTTGGCGGCTATTCTCATGAAGAGTATTAAATGTATGAAAAAATTCTTCCTGGGTTTGTTCTTTTTTAGCCAAAAACTGAATATCGTCTATTAATAAAACATCAATATTCCGGTATTTATTGCGAAATTCAACGGTTTTATTGTCTCGGATTGCATTAATAAATTCATTAGTAAATTTTTCTGAAGAGAAATACATAACCCGGGATAATCCGTGATTAAAAAATATATATTGCCCAATCGCATGTAGCAGGTGGGTCTTTCCCAGACCAACCCCTCCATAAATAAAAAGCGGATTATAGGCCCTGGCGGGTGTTTCAGCTACAGCTAAAGAAGCGGCATGTGATAAACGGTTACAATTTCCTACAACAAAGGTATCAAAAGTATATCGTGGGTTAAAGGACGAATAAGTAGTATCAGGTATGAAACGACTAGCTACGCTCGGCTCCGGATCAGGCAAACCTATCCCCATGGAAGAGCTGTCGTTTGAGTTAATACTATCTTCAACATTTTCCATAACTGAATTTACAGATATAACAAAATTTACAGTATAAATATCAGAAGTAATATTTTTTAAAACAGAAACAATAAGATCTTTATAACGGTTTTCAAACCAATTTTTAGTAAAATCATTAGGCACCTCTACAATAAGCCGTTTATCTTTTATTGATAACACTCTAGCTGAACGCAACCATGTTTCTGAGCTAGGTTTACTTAAATCTTTACTCATTTCAGAAAGAACCAGACGCCATAATTCCTCCGGATTATTATCCATTTACAGATCCTCCCGGTAGATATTAACCAAAGAATGTAAGTTGTATATATCAGTTTGCACATTATACACAGATTGTCAAAAGTTACGCACATTATTTGTGGATAAGTGTGGCATTCGTATGTATTTACAAGTAACTCCGGCAGATAATATATTAACAGAAACAGAGATCATCTGCAACGAGCAAGAGATGACCCAAAATGTTACCTTAATATTTTTTTTCAAGCGAATGAAGAGCAGATTGAAAATAGTGAGTGCGTTGCCCGGCAAAACCACCGGTATTATGCGGGCGCCGATAGCAACAGACAAGCGTCGCCCTGTATTCCATGTCGGGACCATGGCTTGACACAGTGATTTTTCTTACGGTATAATTTTTTTATATATCAGAATAAAACTGGTTTAGAAGGGAAGAACATGAAAAGAACTTACCAGCCTAAAAAAAGTATAAGAAAAAAAACTCACGGATTTATGAAACGAATGAGCACAAAGGCCGGAAGGTTGGTCCTAAAAAAGAGACGTATAAAGTTGCGCAAGCGACTTACTGCTTGATGCCGCGGTTTTAGATAATGGCTTGCGGGAGAATTAAAAAAAGCTGGGAATTCAAGCATACTTATCGTTATGGGAAAACACTGGTTAGCCGAAGTGTGGTTATTTATTTTTGTACTAATAAAATATGTATAAACAGAATTGGATTTTCTATCAGCAAAAAAGTGGGAAAAAGTGTCAAGAGACACAGAATAAAAAGGGTTTACAGAGAAGCCTTTTGCCATATTCAGGGTATGATTAAGCAAGGGTTTGATTTTGTTTTGATTGCCCGCGCACCTGCTGTAGAGATGGATTATCATCGGGCCAAGGAGGAGCTGCTTTACCTGTGCAGGAAAGGAAGGCTATTAAAACAGAGAGAGTTAAACGACTGACTGTTTTATTATGTTTATATTCAATAAGAGCCTATCAAATGTGTTTATCTCCATTAATACCTAGAAGATGTCGTTTTTACCCTACTTGCTCACAGTATTTTTACGAGGCAATTGAAAAAAACGGTATATATAAGGGAGGCGTGATGGGGGTTAAAAGAATCTTATGCTGTCATCCGTTTCATCCCGGAGGTTATGATCCAGTCAAGTAAATAGAGGTGCAGGAGGAGAAAATGGGCGAAATTATCAACACAATAGCAGCATTTTTGGGCAATATAATCAGCTATATTTATTTGGTAGTGCCTAATTTTGGACTGGCCATAATTATCCTTACACTGTTTATAAAATTAGTGACTTTCCCTTTAAATAACAAACAGATGGAATCAGCCCGCAAAATGCAGAAATTACAGCCGGAACTAAAAAAAATACAGCAAAAATATAAAGACGATAAAGAAAAACAAAATAAGGCAGTCTCCGAGTTTATGCAGGAAAACAAGATGAATCCTCTGGCCGGCTGCATGCCGCTTTTAGTGCAATTTCCTGTTTTAATCGCCATTTTCAGATTGCTTAGCGATGCCACAGGTTTTGGGGTAACTGAAATACCCGATTTTAGCGCTTATCTTATACCAGGCGTACAATTGTGGGGCAACTTGTTAATTGCCGACCCATATTATATCTTTCCAATTATGTCAGGAGTGACCACGTTCATATCTCAGAAGCAGACCATGACTGATCCTAACCAGAAAATGCTTCTATATATGATGCCGGTAATGATCACTTTTTTAAGTTTTAGTTTTCCGGCAGGACTGGTCTTGTATTGGACTACGAATAACCTCTTTTCCATGGGGCAGCATTCACTAATGACATATTTGGGAAAAAGAAAAGCGGAGAAAACGGAAAAAAATATAGCATTAGAAAAAGATAATGTTAACGAAGAAAAGAAAGAAGTTAAGCAGACAAAAACAGATGTGAAAAAAATGAAAAAAGGCCCAGGTAAAGGGGGCAGGCGGGAGTGATAACAGCCATAGAAGAAACAGGAAAGACTGTGGAGGAAGCGATACTAAAAGCGCTCTTCTCTCTCGGAATTAAACGTGAAAATGCGGTTATAGAAGTTTTGAATGTGCCGGCGCAAGGGATATTTAGCTTCGTGGGCAATAAAAAGGCTAAAGTATCTGTTCGGCCTCTATGTGAACCTGCAGAATATATGGCTAAATATTTTAAAAAAGTACTAGAGTTGGTGAACATTTGTGGAAACGTATCTGTTTTAGAAGAAGATGACAAGCTGAACATCAGTATTGAGGGGAAAAAGAGTGCAATTTTGATCGGCCGACGTGGTAAAACATTAAATGAAATACAATACTTAGCCAATGCAACTTTAAGGAGACAGTATAAGGGAATAAATAAATTGGTTATTGTGGATGTGGAAGGTTATCGTATCCGTCGGGAAAGAACACTGAGACAGTTGGCTTTAAGCATCGCCCGTAAAGCCAGTCAGACAGGACGCGAACAAGAACTGGAACCGATGACACCGCAGGAGCGAAGGGTTATTCATCTGGCGCTTCAGGACCAGGAGGGGATTGTCACCTACAGCAAGGGCGAAGAGCCATATCGAAAAGTGGTTATCAGCCCTCAGTAGGACTCGCTTAAAACCGCTTCTCAACAGGGCGGTTTTTAAATCAGGAGGACCATAATGTCGGAAAGTGATACAATTGCCGCAATCAGCACTCCTTCCGGCGAAGGCGGAATCGGAATTGTCAGAGTCAGCGGACCTGAGTCTTTTCAACTGGCAAAGCGAATATTTGTGCCACACAAGGGAATTAAGGACAACTATCCCCTTTCACACCACCTCTACCACGGTCATATAAGAAATGAGCAGAGCGAAATTGTAGACGAGGCGCTTGTTTCGTTTATGCGCGCACCACACACCTACACCTGTGAAGATACCGTAGAAGTGAATTGTCACAGTGGGATATTTACACTAAGATTAATTCTCGCTCTTATTTTAAAACTAGGGGCCCGTTTGGCTGAACCCGGAGAATTTACAAAGCGTGCTTTCCTGAACGGAAGGATTGATTTAAGCCAGGCGGAAAGTGTGCTCAAGATAATTCGAGCGCGCTCGGAAGAGGGAGTAAAGATAGCGGCCCGAAATGTAATGGGCTGTCTGAAGGTGGAAGTGGATAACATAAGAAGCGAGATGCTGGATGTGATGGCACAAATAGAGGCACTATTAGAATACCCGGAGGATATAGATCAAGAAGGCTCAATTAATTTAAATATCATGACAAAAATTAATCGTGTAATACAGATGCTGTATCAATTGCTACAAGGAGCGGAGAGAGCGAGCGCTTACCAGGATGGAATTGATACGGCAATAATCGGCAAGCCTAACGCCGGCAAATCATCTTTATTAAATGCTTTACTGAGACAACAGAGGGCCATCGTTCATGAAATTCCCGGCACTACACGCGATCTATTGGAAGGATACTTATACATAGAAGGATATCCGATCAGGATAATGGATACAGCCGGCATTAGAAACACTGTGGATCCGGTGGAACAGGAAGGAATCAACCGATCAAAGGGTGCCGCGGAAAGGGCCAAGTTAATACTGGTAGTAATAGATGGCTCAACCTCATGGAGTGATGAGGACGAAGCATTGCTACAAATGATCCGGGACGATCAGGCATCAATTATAGTGCTGAATAAAGCAGATTTACCTCAACTCGTATCTGACGAATTTCTCGCGAATCGCTTCGGAGACAAAAAAATTATCAGAACCGCCTTAGTGAATAACCAAGGTATAAATCAGTTGGAAGAAGAAATAATCCGACTGTTGGATCAACATCTTGGCCATGGCGGAGAAAATTATGCGATGATCGGTTTACGTCACGAGGAGATAGTCCGGGAAACATTAAAAAGCATGGAAAGATCTGCTGTTGCTTCTCAACCGCTGGAGTTGGTCAGCCTGGGTTTGCACGAAGCGTGGAGAAAACTGGGAGAGATCACCGGAGAGATTGCCACCGATGAGCTGTTGGACCGGATATTCAGCCAATTCTGTCTCGGAAAGTAGAGATATAATTTCCAAAATGAAAAAAGATAAGCAGTTGATATTGATCCAGGATATGTTGGCTTTAATTAATCTAAGGCTAAACGTGGAACAGGAACATCAACTTTTGCGATATTTACAGTTGATCATAGAGGGACTGGCCAGGCAGCGTATAATCGGAACCGGCAACGAAGATGAAATTATTAAAAAACATCTAGGCGATAGCCTTTACCCGGTTATATTGAAACTTATAAAGCCCGGATCAATACTTGACTTAGGCTCGGGCGCCGGCTTGCCAGGCATACCGATCAAAATATGCCTGCCGGAGCAAGAGATTTATTTAATGGACTCAAATCGCCGCAAAATGTGTTTTTTACATAGAGTCAGCGCTGAACTAAGTCTGGAAAATGTGTTTTGTCTGTTAGGCAGAGCTGAAACTTGGGGGAGAAATAAGAATTACAGAGAACGTTTTATGACCGTGGTCATCCGCGCTGTAGCGGCCACTACCACGCTGGCAGAGCTGTCATTGCCCTTAACCAAGGTTGGCGGTAAAGTAATATTATTTAAGGGATCGCAATATGAAGATGAAATGTATGCGGCGACAGCGGCAATTACTATATGCGGAGGCGAAGTAAGCAACATTTTTCATTATAAGCTGCCGGATGGAGAGGAAAGGGCGCTTATATGCTTGAATAAGGTTAAAAACACGCCTGAATTTTACCCCAGGAGCGTCGGTATGCCTGAGAAAAAGCCTATCACCATAAAAAAAACATATATAAAAAAGGAATGACTCTCTCACTGTCTAATAAGAAATTGGTTAAGTATTGCCCCTAAAGGCGGTGAGAGCGATGAAAGAAATCTGGGAAAGCGGATATATGCTGACTGATCCAGGGAGTGGCAAAGATAAAATATCAATGATTAATATAGATGCCATTGAGCCTAATCCCTATCAGCCGAGGCGGGAATTTTTGCCGGAGAAGATTCTAGAATTACAGCAATCCATCAAAACTTACGGTCTGCTTCAGCCGATCATGGTCAGACCCAGTGCCCGAGGCTATCAGCTGGCGCTTGGGGAAAGAAGGCTTTTGGCATGTAAAGGTCTGGGATGGAAAACCATAACCGCAACAATTAAGGATCTTTCTGACAGTGCCATGGCTACAGTTGCCTTAATAGAAAACCTGCAGCGAGAAGACCTGAATTTTATTGAAGAGGCCGAAGGATATGCGCAGTTGATGGAACAGTTTAAACTGACACAGGAAGTATTGGCACAGCGACTGGGCAAAAGCCAATCAGCCATCGCCAATAAGATCAGATTGCTGAAGCTGCCTTGTTCTGTAAAAAAAGCTATACTAAAAGAAAAACTGACCGAGCGGCATGCCCGGGCTCTGTTGAAATTAAATTCCGAAGAGCTGCAGAATAAAATATTACTTGAAATTATCGGGAAGGATTTAACCGTAAGCCAAACCGAAACGAAAATTGCGAAGATGCTGGACTGTGAAAGCGATCCCGTAGTCAAGAAGTTGCCCAGGACGGTAGTCAGAGATTTTCGAATATTTTTGAATACTCTTCGGGAAGCGGTGAAGATAATTGAGGGTTCCGGGCTTTCTCCGGAAGTAACCGAAAAAGTGGAAAACAGCTATGTAGAGGTAATAATTAGATTAAACAGGAAGTAAAATGCGCGATCCCGTCCAGTTTAGTTAAGGAGACATATATGTCTAGAGTAATTGCCGTCGCCAATCAGAAAGGCGGAGTGGGCAAAACCACTACCGCGGTAAACTTAAGCGCAGCACTGTCGACGTTAGGAGAAAAAGTATTGCTGCTGGACATAGATCCACAAGGGAATGCAACCAGCGGAATGGGCATAAAGAAGAAGGAGGTGAAAGCTTGCATATATGACGCTTTGATTAATGGACTACCCTTGGAGACGGTGGCAATCCCTTCACAATGGGATAATTTAGATGTAATCCCTGCGACTATTCAGTTAGCCGGAGCAGAAATTGAGTTGGTCCCTACGGTTTCCAGGGAAGTGAAGCTAAAGCAGTCGCTCGCATCTATCAAAAGCAAGTATACGCGAATTATTATAGACTGTCCTCCGTCGTTAGGTCTTCTGACATTGAATGCTTTGACCGCGGCCGATGGAATCATTATTCCAATCCAATGCGAGTATTATGCTCTGGAGGGGTTGGGACAGCTCATGAATACCATATCACTGGTGAGAAGACATCTCAACGAAAGTTTGAAAATTGAAGGCATCGTGCTGACTATGTATGATTCAAGAACAAATTTATCGGAGCAGGTTGTTGATGAAGTCAAAAGGCATTTCAGGGAATTAATGTTTACGACGATCATACAGCGTAATGTTCGCTTAAGCGAAGCACCTAGCCATGGATTGCACATATTGGAATACGACCCGCGCAGTAAAGGAGCGGAATTATATCTTGCTTTGGCCAAAGAGGTGCAGCTGAGGTGAGAGATAAGAAACGCTTAGGAAGAGGACTGGAAGCGTTGATTCCAGATTTATCTCCCGAAAAAGAAAATGACATTAAGGAAATCTCTCTCGATAAAATCAAACCCAATCCTTACCAGCCACGTATCAACTTTGATGATGAGAAATTGCGCGAGTTGGCCGACTCCATCAAAGAGCACGGAGTAGTACAAGCTATAGTTGTTTCGCCGGCTGATGGAGAGTTTATCCTGGTTGCCGGAGAGCGCCGATACCGTGCCGCCCAACTGGTCGGGTTGCCGACCATTCCGGCAGTAGTAAGGAAATACAACAAAAGGGCCATGCTCGAGATTGCGTTAATCGAGAATCTTCAGCGCGAAGACCTAACCCCCATAGAAGAAGGAGAAGCCTATCGTCGACTAATTGACGAATTCAATCTAACTCAAGAAGAGTTATCACTGCGCATCGGGAAAAGCAGATCTGCTATTGCGAATACTATAAGGCTTTTGTCTCTACCGGAAGTAATCAAAGATGCGCTGTGCCGGGGAGATATTACTGCCGGGCAGGCCAGACCATTACTGGGCTTGCCTGACAATGAGACCAGGGAGAAAGCGGCAACGCAAATTATAACCAGGGGTATGACCGCCAGAGAAGTTGAAAACATGGTGGCGGATACGGTAAAGAGGAAGCGCTTGCCTGGTTTTAAAGTATTGCCCGAAGCAGACCCACACCTAAAGGAGACACAGATTCAACTGCAACGCCGCTTAGGCACAAAAGTGAAGATGATTAAAGGGAAGCAAGGCGGCTCCCTGGAAATATACTTTTACAGCGACGAAGATCTGGTCAGGCTGTTAATGATTTTGCTTCCCGACGGTATATCTTAATGAACAGTGTTTAAAAATTGGCAAGGCTAATCACGGCCTGTTTCACGTGAAACAGGCCGTTCTTTTTTTATGCTCAAATAAAGGAATATCATATTTTAAATCGAATTAATACTTGTTAAGTTTCCTTAATGTGTTTGAGTGAGGATTGGCATGAGGACGGTGTTGGTATAGCTGATGGTTCGGGAAATGTTAAGGTTGTGGCTTACTCAGTATTCAGTAGAGCTGTTTTTGTTTTTCTCAGCACTCAGCTTGACCCTTACGGCGATATGTCTGATCTGCTTAAAAAAATCGGCAGCGCTAAAAAGTCGCTATCGGGCGCTGATGATGGGTCGCGAAGGTATTAATATTGAAGAATTACTGACTCGCTACGGCAGTATGATCTCTGATGGATTGCGGATACAAAAAGTAATTGAGTCCCGCATGAGAGAGATTGAACGCCAGTTAAGCGATTCCATAACCGGAGTTGGGTTAGTGCGTTTCAATGCCTTTCAGGATACAGGCAGTGATCTCAGTTTTTCACTGGCCCTGCTGGACAGGAAACAAAACGGCGTGGTTTTGACCAGCATTTTTGGCAGAGAGGATAGCCGCTGCTATGGTAAACCGATTCGAGGCGGACTATCATCAATTCAATTAAGTGAAGAAGAAATGCAAGCCCTTTCTGCAGCCAGGATGTCAATGGAACATTAAATGCTCCGAATATGAATTTAACCGTGAGAGGATGAACCAATGAAAAAGCAAAAACGTTACTTTACGATCATGATTGTGCCTCATACCGAGGAATCCACATATAGCTTAAAATTGCCCCTGTCTATTGTGCAATTGATAGTTGCCCTTACAGTGGTGCTCCTGGCCGCACTTTTGATTCTGGCTTATTCTTACCGCAATGCTCTGTATGATGCAAAAGAGGTGCAGGTTTTGCGTGAGGTAAACCAGATTCAACAGGGTGAGATCAATAATTTTGCCATTGAAACACAAAAGTTGATTGAGCAGATGAAGCAGATAGAAATCTTATCTGATCTAGTCGCAGAGAAACTAGGTATAAACTTGGTCAATAACGAAAGTGAGGATAACGAAGCCAACAGAGGCCGTGAAGACGAGGAAACAGATACATCGGTATCCATAGATACGGAAAGAGATCAACCCAGATTATATGCCAGCCGCTCAGGGGGAGGAGGGGTTTTGAACCGTGCTGTGGCAAATATTGAGACACTGCAGACTTTCATTCCTGATCAGGCCGATTCGTTGGAGATACTCGAAGAGGAAGTAACTGAGTTTGTGCAACGACTGGCGGCCACCCCTTCCATTTGGCCTGCCAGCGGAAGGTTTACTTCAGGTTTTGGTATGCGCCGTTCTCCCTTTAACCGTGCCGTTATGCAGTTTCACAGAGGGATTGATATTGCCGGAGCACACGGTTCTGCGATTTTTGCAACGGCTGACGGAACAGTTACTTTTGCCGGATACCGCGGAGCATACGGCAGATTGATCATTGTTAATCATGGCTACGGATATGAGACATACTATGCCCATTTATCCCGATTTTCGGTTAGTAGTGGCCAACGGGTGGAGAGAGGGCAGGTGATTGGGCGAATGGGGCGGACCGGCAGAGTTACCGGAACTCATCTGCATTACGAAGTAAGGGTGAACGGGGTAGCCGTGAACCCGATGAATTATATCAGCTAAGCAGATATAGGGAGGCAGTTATGTTTAAAAAAGATCGACTCGAAACTCCACCGGATAAAGTCAACACTGTTATCGGGAAAGACACCTTCTGTAAAGGGTCATTAAGGGCAAAAGGCTCAATTCGAATTGACGGAGCCATGGAAGGAGATCTTTCTGCGCAGGGCGATGTGTTTATCGGTGAAAGCGGGAGGGTGGCGGCAGAGATCAAGTGCCGGAATATTGCCGTAGCCGGGCGTTTTGAAGGAAGCCTCGATGCTGAAGGAAAGCTGGAAATTCGCAGCACGGGCATTGTTG
>JAGXSR010000160.1 GCA_018333405.1 Dethiobacter sp.
GCTTCCTGCCGGATAAGGCCATCGACCTGGTGGACGAATCATCGGCGCGGCTGCGCACTCAAATTGACAGCATGCCCGCCGCTTTAGATGAGATTACCCGGCGGGTGATGCAACTGGAAATTGAAGAAGCAGCCTTGAAAAAGGAGAAAGATCCGGCCTCCCGCGAGCGGCTGGAGAAGCTGCAGAAAGATCTGGCTGATCTGAAAAGCGAACTGGAGGTGATGAAAGCCCAGTGGCAGGCCGAAAAAGAATCCATCGGCCGGCTGCGGGAGCTGAAGCGGAATATTGAAGAGATCCGCACCGAGATGGAGAAAGCAGAACGGGAATACAATTTAAACCGCGCCGCCGAGCTGAAATACGGCCGGCTGAACGAAGCGGAGCGGCAGCTTAAGCATGAAGAAGACTTACTAGCCGGAAAACAGAAAAAAGGTATGCTCTTAAACGAAGAGGTTACCGAAGAGGATATCGCCAGCGTGGTCAGCCGCTGGACAGGAATACCGGTCAGCCGGTTGATGGAAGGGGAAAGAGAGAAGCTGATCAGGCTGGAGGAGATCCTGCGCCGGCGGGTCGTCGGCCAGGAGGCGGCGGTAGCTGCGGTGTCCAACGCGGTGCTGCGGGCGCGCAGCGGGATTAAAGACCCCTACCGCCCCGTGGGCAGCTTTATCTTCTTAGGTCCCACCGGCGTAGGCAAGACCGAGCTGTGCCGCGCTCTGGCAGAGACTCTGTTCGACGACGAACGAAACATGATCCGCCTGGACATGTCTGAGTATATGGAAAAACATACCGTATCCAGGCTGGTGGGCGCCCCTCCCGGTTATGTGGGCTACGACGAAGGCGGGCAGCTGACCGAGGCTATCCGGCGCAAGCCCTACAGTGTGGTCCTTTTCGATGAGATCGAGAAAGCCCATCCGGACGTGTTCAACGCCTTGCTGCAGATCCTGGAGGATGGGCGTCTGACCGACGGCAAAGGCCGGCTGACGGATTTTAAAAATGCCATTGTGATTATGACCTCGAATATCGGCGGCCAGGATATATTAAACTATCAACAACAGGGCGGCGATTATGAGGGAATGAAAGAGAAGGTAACCGCTCTTTTAAGGCATCATTTCCGGCCGGAATTTTTAAACCGGGTGGACGAAGTAATTGTCTTCCGCGCTTTGGAGCAAGCGCAGCTGCGGGAGATTACCAGGTTGCTTCTGGAGCGCCTGGCGGCAAGGCTTAAGAAAAACGCCGGTTTTACCCTGAAGTGGGATGATGCAGCTACCGCTTACCTGGCGCAAAAAGGGTACGATCCCTCTTTCGGGGCCCGCCCGCTGAAGCGGCTGATCCAGCAGGAGGTGGAAACACCGCTCTCTCACTATATCGTCAAAGGGGAGGTTAAAAGCGGCGCACACGTCACCCTGGCCGGAGGAGAAACCGGGTTGAACATCCTGGTTGCAGAGATGGGTTAGGCTAAAGCGCCGGGCGCTTTAGCCTAACCCCCATGCCAAGCTCTGTGATCCGGGCTCTCTTCAGCCACTGGCTGCCGAGGCTGCCCTATCCCTTAAATTTTTGATGCAAAACTTAGCTCACGTGCCTGAAATAGAGTCTTTCAGACTTCTAATTCAGGTGATGCCGGATGATCGATTGAATCCGGCCGGCGAGTACTCCTTTTTTTACATCTTCAGCTTTGACGGTAAAGCGCGCGTAGCGTTCATCGCGGCCCGCCGATTCTTCCAGTACTCCGAACAGCCCTCTTGCTTTTTTATCGATCTGCATAAAGACTTCCGTCTGATCGGGATCTACGGCTGCAAACACAACTTCCAGTTCGTCCAGATACCCTTTGAACGGGCCGGAGGCAGGGACAAATTCGAACTCCTGCGCGAAAGGATGTCCGCTTCTTAAGTAAGAGTGTTCGCAGTCAATTTTGCGCAGGCGAAACCCAAGCTCGGCAACCGCATCAAGAACCGCTTTTTGCAACGGGTTGGGGATAACCTCAATTCCATCAGTATCTTTTGGATCTACAGCGCTAGGAATATCGAGACCCGTTTCAATCCATACCGGTGTTCTGCCCTGGGTAACCGGAGTTTCACAGGGAAGAAGAAATGAAAACGGGATATCCCGCTTTTCACCGGCTTTGAGAAAAAAAGGTTCTGATACGCGAAACTTTCCGACCACCCCGGTGACACGCACTTTTTTGTCGTTGCTTTCTTTGGTGTATTGCGTCTTAACATACATGTAAATGTGATCGATCTGCTGATCCACTTTTCCGCCTTCAATATGTACTACACCGCGCACTTCTTCTCCCGGCTCGAAGCTGCTTTTTTCCAGGCGGGCATCGACACGGGCCGAGCCAACGCCTAGACTAGCTAAGGTTCGATTAAATAAAGACATTTTCCCCCATCCCCTTTCCTGCTTTGCCCTACAAATTTTATTTTACGAACACTATATACCAATTAGCCGGCCTTCGTCAATCGGAAACGTCCCCGTATAACGCGGGGACGGTCCTTTTGTTTTATGTTTTTTTTTAGCACATTTAGGCCTATGCCCGTTACAAGCGTGAAGACTAAATATATCAAAAGGACCGTCCCCGTGTTATGCCCATGTTACGGGAAATAATAAAACAGGGTCCGCCCAAGCTATTCGGTCGGCCCCTGTTTTATGGAGTGCGATCATTTGTTTAAATAAAGCGGTGCGTTTACTAAAGCCGCTTTTACCGGAAGAAAATATGGTTGGCGATAACGGTAGTCACCGGCTGTCTGCGCACCCACTGGTTTGTGGTTTTCCGCGGGTTATAAAAACCGGTGGCGCCCAGGGAGGGATCCGATCCGTTTACGGCGTCCCGCACTGCGTTTATGGCTGACTGATCGGCGGGGATATTGATCGTTCCGTTTTCAACCGGGCAGTACTGGTAAAAACCGCCGGCCACCTGAAAGATCACCTCAGTCACAGTATCAGGAAAGCGGGGATCCCTGACCCGGTTCAAAACAGAGGCCGCTACGGCTACCTGCCCTATATAAGGCTCGCCTCCCGCTTCAGCCCGAACCAGACGGGCTAAAAGATCCATTTCCGCCTGGCTTAAGTTCACTCCGGAAACGGGCGGTAACATCCGTGAGGGAAGAGGCGTCCGCTCCTGCCCTGCGCCAGGGACAACCAGGATCTGTCCCGGAATGATCAGGTAAGTGTTGCTGATACCGTTAGCTTGGGCAAAGGCGGTAACGGTGCTGCCGTAGTTTTGGGAAATCCGCCAGAGAGTTTCGCCAGGGGAAACACGGTGCCGGCCTGGGATTACCAGGACCTGCCCGGCTTGAATCAGATTTGCTGAGGTTAGGTTGTTGGCGCTGTCGATCGCGGCTACAGTAACACTGTATTGTCTGGAGATGCGCCATAGCGTCTCCCCGCGCTGCACAGCATGCTGAAGGGCCGCTTCTGCGGTAGTGGATCCGAGGAGCAAAATACAGAATGTGCACAACAATACTGACTTCAACTGCTTAAACACTATAGGTAAAACCTCCTTTATTTCGCCTCCGGGGTTAGCTGACGGGTTAGGGACAGGAGTTATCCCTCCGCGTGGTGCGGTTCACCCCCTGGCGCACGGTTCCCCCGTACAAATTAATGATTCGGCGTTATGTAAACTTATTATAGTTAACAAAAAAGAGCCTGGCAAACAGGCTCTGGCATGGTATTACGCAATCATTGTTAGGCAGCGGTTATATTATGTTAATATAATTTAATTTTTAGCCTTTATCGGACAGATGGCAATAACTTGTTATTGCTGATCGGATTAACCAGGAACGATATTCCGGATATGCTGAACCTGCCGGACTTTGAGGCTTTCTTTTTCCAGCAGGACTGTTAACAAGTCTACGCGACAAGGCAGGTCCCGCCCGTAGACTGCCTTTAAATAATAGAGCACTAGTTTTCTCAGTCTGATCAGTTTAGGGCGGGTAACAGATTCAGCTGCCGTTTGTAAGCTGCTCCCGGTCCCGGCGCGCACCTCGACAAACACCAGCATGGATCCATCCCGGGCTACAATGTCGATTTCACCGAATATGCAGCGGTAATTGACTGTTTCGATGACACACCCGTTATTTTCCAGATAAGCCCGGGCAGCCTCCTCTCCGGCTGCTCCGACCTCTATCCGCCTCCGGCTCATCTTAGCCCGCCCTTTCCGTTTCCCGACCCATCAGGTTAAAAGAGAGCCGGTGTTCGGGACAAGGGCCATAATCAGCCAAGGCCCGGCGGTGCTCTTTTGTAGCATAGCCCTTATGCCGGCTGAACCCGTAAACAGGATAGCGATCGTGCAGATCAAGCATATACCGGTCCCGGATAACCTTGGCGATAACAGAAGCGGCGGCGATGGACAATGACAGCCTGTCTCCCCGGACAATAGCTTTTTGCCTGATCGATATCTCCCGGATTGGGCAGCCATCCACCAGGACAGCCCCGGGTAACACTTTTAAATCCGCCAACGCCCTGCGCATGGAGAGCATAGTGGCCATGAAAATATTTATCTTTTCAATTTCCGCCACACTGCCGGCGCCTACTCCTACGGCTATTGCGTTGTCCATGATTTGGTCATACAGCAGATCACGTTTTTCTTTCGCCAGCAGTTTGGAATCGTTCAGCCCGGCGAACATCACAGTGACCGGCGGCAGAATCACTGCTGCGGACACCACCGGCCCGGCCAGGGGTCCGCGGCCGGCCTCATCCACCCCGGCTACGAACTCCACCCCCTGATTCCAGAATATTCTCTCTTCGGCCAGCATGCCATTCAGACGCCGGCTCTCAGCCTCTTCGCCGGAAATATTAATCCCGCCTCTTCGTTCAGCGCTGATCTATAATTCCTCATCCCGAATCCTGAAGCCTTACGGCTTGCCACAATATGTAATTATCTTTACTGCGAAGGCATTTCCAGAGTAATCCGGCCCAGCGCACCGCTTTGAAAATCGCTGAGCACACGGGCGGCGGCTCTCTCCAGATCAGTCTTTCCTTCTGCCCGGAGAAAACCTAGCCTTAAACCTATTTGCTCCAGGAACAGCTCAGGGTGGTCCGGCATCAGGAAAGGATAACGTTTAAGCAGCTGCCCTTCCTTTTTCCGGTTTATAAAAGCGGAAAGCAACCACCGGGACAGTTCCGACTGATCAAGCTTAGCTGCAGGCAAAGCTCCGACCACAGCGAGGGGGAGCGTCGATTTTTCAGATAGATTGGGCCAGAGCACACCTGGAGTATCCAGTAGCTCCACCCCGTCCAACAAGCGGATCCACTGCCGGCCCCGGGTAATTCCAGGACGGTTTCCGGTGCGCGCGGGTGATCGCCCGACTAAATAATTGATTAAAGTAGATTTTCCGACATTGGGAATCCCTGCCACCATGAGCCGTAAAGGGCGCTTAAACCGGCCCGGGCGCAAATTGTGTTCCTGAAGCTTTAAATATTTAAAAAAAAATGATAACGAGCGGGCAGTATGCACACTGAACGGCATAGCCGCCAGGCGCAGCTGCTGAAAAAAAGAAATCCACTGTGCTGTTATCTCAGGTTCGCTTCGATCGGCTTTATGCAGCAAAATCAGGCTCTGTTTGCCATCAATAAGCTTTGACAAGACAGGGTTGCGGCTGCTTAAAGGGATACGTGAATCCAGCAGCTCTACCACCAGGTCCACCAGTTTCAGATCTTCCTTTAGTTGGCGCATAGCCCGGGCCATGCTGCCGGGGTACCATTGCCCTCTCACTGCTCCGCCACCTTATCACTTAAAACCCTGATCTCGCTGAGGGGCCAGAAAATAAGGAAAGCCCGGCCTTTGATCCTCTCCACTGACACAAAACCCACTCGCGGGTCCCGGCTGTCCATGCTGTTGCGGCGAAAATCGCCCAATAAAAACAGATATCCCGGAGGTACTTCCACAGGACCGTAAGCTAGCTGATAATCCATCCGATCCAGCAAGTATGGCTCGTTTACCGCTGTCCGGTTGCGGTAGACCACACCGTCACGAATCTCGATGCTATCGCCACCCACACCGAGAACACGTTTAATAAAGTCTCGCCGCGGCTCATGTTCAAAGACAACGATATCCCCGGGCTGTGGCTCTTCGAAACGGTAAATAAACTTGTTGACCACCAGGCGCTCATGCTCCTCCAAAGTCGGATACATGGAGCGCCCCTCAACAACAAACACTTCAAACAGAAAAAAACGAATCACCAGCGCCAAAACTACTGCCACCGCAATGGAGCGAACCCATTCCCGGACCTCTCTTGAATTGGTCATTTAAATTATCCTGTTATTAGCGGCGCTCCCGGATCCGGGCCGCTTTACCGGTTCGTTTGCGCAGGTAATAGAGCTTGGCCCGGCGTACCCGCCCCCGCTTGATCACTTCAATGCGTCCGATTACCGGAGAATGCACGGGGAAAATCCGCTCCACCCCAATGCCGTAAGTGACGCGGCGCACGGTAAAGGTTTCTCTAAGGCCACTGCCCTGGCGCCGGATAACCACCCCTTCAAAGACCTGGGTCCGCTCCCGGGCCCCCTCCACTACTTTCACGTGGACACGAACAGTATCACCGGGAGAAAACTCAGGCAAAACTTCTTTCAAATACTGCCTTTCCACTGCTTTGATCAAATCCATCTTCAGTCCCTGCCTTTCAGTTCAATCTGCCTATAGTTAAGCCTCAGTATTTTTCTAATAATACTGCCTCAATTTACTCTTTATCGCCCCGGCTGTCAAGAGTATCCTTTTGATCTCTGCTTAGCTGCTCCAGATATTTATAGTTTTCTGCGCTCAGTTCCGCATTTTTTAACAGGTCAGGACGAGTTTTCAGGGTACGCTCGATCGATCGCCGACGGCGCCATAGTTCTATTTCGGCGTGATTACCGGAAAGCAGCACTGCGGGCACCGCCAAGCCTCTGAATTCCGGTGGCCGTGTGTACTGTGGATATTCCAGCATTGAAGCGCTGAATGATTCATCCTCCACCGACCGCGCAGGTAACAGGCCGGGGATCAGCCGCACCACCGCGTCTGTAATTACCGCCGCCGCCAGCTCCCCACCGGTAAGAATATAGTCTCCAATGGAGATTTCATCATCCACCAGTGCTTCCCTTACCCGTTCGTCCACACCCTCGTAGCGGCCACAGATCAGAATCAGATGTCTTTCCCCGGCTAAATCTCCGGCCATCTTCTGGTTAAAAGTACGGCCCTGAGGGGATAAGAGGATTACCCGCGCGGCAGCACCTGATTTCAGGTGCTCTACCGCAGCAAAGAGCGGTTCTGGTTTAAAGATCATCCCGCATCCGCCGCCGTAGGGAGCGTCGTCCACCTGGCGGTGCTTCCCTTCCGCAAACAGGCGCAGATCCACCACGTTAATCTCGGCCAGCCCTCGTTCCAAAGCTCGTTTAATCATACTCTCGCTGAAAGGGCCTTGAAGTATCCGGGGAAATATAGTCAATATGTCGATTCTCATCCGCGCACACCTGCTACAGTTCGGTTAATCCTTCCGGCAGATCAACGATCATAAGGCCCGCAGCCAGATCAATCTGTTTTATAAATTGTTTAACAGCCGGCAACAGGATCTCTTTGCCGGCTGTCCCGCCAACGGAGATCCGTTTGACCTTGTATAGATCGTGGCCGCCGGTGGTGATCACTTCCGAAATCTCGCCTAATCTCTCGCCGCAGATGGTGTAAACCTGAAGTCCTTCGATCTGATCAAAGTAATAGCTCCCTTCAGGCAAACAGACCCGCTCCGCCTTTGGAATGATAATCAACCCGCCGGCAAGCTGTCCGGCTTGCTCCCGGTTATCCACCCCTGCAAATTTTAATAGCCAGAATCGGCCGCGAACAGAAGCTTTTTCCACTTTATATCTTCTGCGCTGTCCGTGCAGCTCCAGATTGACCTGACTCAGATCGCTGCAACGTTCAGGGTAATCCGTATACGGATAAACCCTAAAAAAACCAGCCAATCCATGCGGCGAAAGAATACGGCCGATGGCCGCCTCTCCATGATCCAGGTTCGCCAATTTATGAATGCATCCCTCTTTACACATCATTCACCCCGGCCGAGCCGGGAGCGCTTTGCTGCAAATAAGTCAACCCGATTGAATAATTTCCACCACGACCCGCCGATCATCGCGCATCGCGGCAGAGTTGATCACAATGCGAATGGCTTTGGCAATCCGTCCGTGCTTCCCGATTACTTTACCCATATCTTCGGGAGCAACCCGCAGTTCCAAAATAATGGCGCGCTCTTCTTCAATTGTCCGCACCTCCACCTGGTCGGGATTATCCACCAAGGCCCGGACAATATGCTCCAGCAGCTGTTTCATATACCTGCCCCTCCCGGCTAAGCTACTTGGTCAGACCTGCCTTATCAAACAGTTCTTTGACTGTATCGGAAGGCTTTGCGCCCCGGGCAAGCCACTGCTGCGCCTTTTCCTGATCAACTTCAAACGTTGTCGGCTTGGTGATCGGGTTGTAATAACCGATCTCTTCAATAAACCTGCCGTCCCGGGGAAAGCGGGAATCAGCAACAACGATGCGGTAAAACGGTTTTTTCTTAGCGCCCATTCTTTTTAGCCTGATTCTGACTGACATCTGGTTCACCTCCATGGATAGTATCCCTGATCATGGTTTTAGAAAAAGGGAAATCCCTTTTTACCTTTTTTAAACTTCTTTAACTTGTTCAGTTTTTCCAGGTTGCCCATTTGCTTAAACATCTTTTGCATCTGGGCGAACTGGTTAAGCAGACGGTTCACATCCTGGACCGTGGTTCCGCTGCCTTGAGCAATCCGGCGGCGGCGGCTGCTATTGATGATCACCGGACTTAGCCGTTCAGCCTTGGTCATGGAACTGATGATCGCCTCCACGCGGGTAAACTGCTGCTCGCTTAAGGAAATATTCTTGATTTCCGCGGGAATCCCGGCGCCTCCCGGCAGCAGATCGAGAATTTGTTCCAGGTTGCCCATGGAGCGCAGCTGCTTAAGCTGATCACGAAAGTCTTCCAAAGTAAGCTCCTGCCGGCGCAGTTTCTTTTCAAGTTCGCGGGCTTTATCCTTGTCCAGAGCAGCCTCCGCTTTTTCAATCAACGACAATACATCGCCCATGCCAAGTATACGGGAGGCCATTCGCTCGGGATAAAACGGCTCCAGAGCATCAATTTTTTCACCGACCCCCGCATACTTAATCGGGCATCCGGTCACTGCACGCACAGAAAGGGCCGCGCCGCCGCGGGTATCGCCGTCCAGTTTAGTTAAGATCACTCCGGTTAAGCCTGCCGCCTGGTGGAAAGCAGCCGCTGCGTTTACCGCATCCTGCCCGGTCATGGCATCGACTACCAGCAGCAGCTCTGTGGGCTTTACTGCGGCTTTAATAACTTTAATCTCAGCCATCATCGCCTCATCTAGGTGCAGCCGTCCGGCGGTATCGATGATCAGATGGTCTTTCCCCTCCCGGGAGGCAAACCGTAACGCATTAAGACAGATCTGCTCCGGCTTGGCCTCATTTTCGCTGTAGCAGGGCAAATCCGCCGATTTACATAAAACCTCCAACTGTCGCACCGCTCCCGGCCGGTAAATATCAGCAGCTGCCAAAAGCGGGTTTCGCCCCGCTTTGCGTAGCTGCAAGGCTAGTTTAACCGAAGTGGTGGTTTTTCCGGATCCCTGCAACCCGACCATCATAATCACCGTGGGGGGATGAGAGGATACGGAGAGACGGCTTTGCTCCCGCCCCATCAACCTGGTCAGCTCCTGGTGGACAATCTTGACTACCTGCTGTCCCGGAGTAAGACTGCCCATTACTTCCTGTCCTACGGCACGCTCCCGGATAGAGACAACGAAATCTTTGACCACCTTGAAGTTAACATCCGCCTCCAGTAAAGCCAAGCGAATTTCCCGCATCGCCGCGTCAACATCTTTTTCGCTTAGTTTTCCTTTACCACGCAGATTTTTTAACGTCTGCTGCAGTTTATCCGCCAGATTGGCAAACATATAATGCCCTCACCGCCGCCATTGTATAAGGATCCGAAATTATTGCTCATTTCGATGCCGCATTTCCCGCACAATCTCTTCCAGTCGTTTCCGGTCGGTATCGGCAAGCTGCGTCTGTTTTAAGATCCGATCAGCCTCAAGTAACCGATCCTGCTGAAAATTAAACAAGCTGTACAATCCCAACTTATCTTCAAAAGCCTCAATAGCCGCCAGGGAGCGCCGGATCAAATCGTAAACCGCCTGCCGGCTGATGCCATATCCTTCAGCGATCTCCCCCATGGAAAGATTATCGCTGAAATACAGCCTGAGCACCTCCTGCCGCCGTCCGGTTAAAAGCGGGCTGTAGATATCATAAAGCACGTTGATCCGGTTTAAATCATCCAGCATCTGACCGACCCCGTAAAGAATAAACACTTTACACCATATTGTAGCAAAAAAAAAAAAGAAAAGCAAATTTCAAAGCAAAGAAAGCAAAGAAGTAAATTCCCAAAGTAAGTTCTACAATGGACGATGGTGTAACCTTTGATGATTTCTTAGTGAATATTTCACATACTCAAATTCATTGATTTTCCAGTGTTATCGCAACTGGCTTCTCACTGTAGAACTTACTTTGGGAATTTACGAATTTTAGATCCTTCCTTTGTTTCTTTTTACTTACCAAAGTTTACCTCTGGCTTCGATCCTAACTTTTCTGGATGAAGAATCCAAGCCGGTAAAATATACATAATCATGAAGATTGACGGTCGTGCAAATGTGATTAGGTATCACCATCAGCTTTTGGCCTATTTTTAAATTAGTTTTTCCGTTACTGCTACTTATAACACCGTGTTCTTCCCACATGCAATCAAGTATCAAATCTTCATATCCGACTATCTTCCCATACCCTTTCAAAAAATAAGGGAAGACCTCTGTTTTTGCATCTGTCGAGAAGGTCTTGCTGCCGCCGTCTATAACAGCTATATTGTCAGAAGGTGTACTTATCACGTTGACAAGCACCATGGCTGCACAATCGTCAATTGATGCAGACTTAATATTTACCTGCATCATATCGTTAAATATATACGTTCCGGGTCTTATCTCAGTCACACCACCTACTTTAGCCGCAAACTCGGCAGTAGGAGTTGAACCAACGCTGATTTCTTCTATCTCTATACCTTCTTTTTTTAACTTTTCCGCAAAATAAACAAGAAGTTCGCCTTCCTGTCTGCCTGCCGCTTCCCTGTCATCCGTTGGCTTTGCATCTAGCATCAAGCCTCTGTAAGTATAAATGCCTGTTAAATTTAATCCGGGCAAATTACTAATATATTTAGTTAGCTCCATTGCATCATTCCCTGATATGCCGGTTCTTTTAAGACCTGTGTCAATTTCAATCCTGACTTCTGCCGCTACGTCTTGTGAACGCGCAACCCGGGATATCATATCGGCGCCTTCAAAGCTGTCAACTCCCAATATCAACCTGATTTTTTTCCCAAGTTTAATCGCTTGTTCAATTTTTTCTTTATCAATTAACGGGTAAGCAATGAATATATCATTTATACCGGCATCTGCCATCACTTCCGCTTCGGATAGTTTTGCGCATGTTATACCAACAGCTCCCGCATCCAACTGCATTTTTGCCAATTCTGAAATTTTGTGTGTTTTGATGTGCGGGCGCAAGTTACATCTATTTTGTTTGGCAATTTGTTCCATTTTTCTGATGTTGTTTTCAACTCTCGCAACGTCAATGATCAAGGCAGGAGTCTTATAGAAATCTAACATATCGGCGCTCCTAAAATCATTATTTTTTTGTCTTCTATAAACCTGTCCTGGACGAGCACAGCCCGAATTCCAGTAGCACCCGCAGGGCGAGATTTGTTTCGATCTCTTCAGAGCGGTGCTCCAGGTTTTCCAAAGCCCTGCCCAGCCGATCATCGTTCAGATTTTCCGACGTCGGTGGGAGTTGTGCCTTTTCAGAATCAAGCGCTCTCAAAGCTCGCAAATGGCTCGATAGATACCTTTTTGCTCCGTCAGGTTTAAGCCGGCTTTAACAATAGAGTTCTTTTACAGCTCCACAGAGTTCTTTTACAGCTCCACGAGTTCACGGGTAAATCTGTTTAAACGCCTTGGTCCTTGACCGGTCATGGCCACAATATCTTCTATCCTGACCCCAAAGCGTCCGGGTAAATATATGCCCGGTTCGATACTAAAGACCATCCCGG
>JAGXSR010000161.1 GCA_018333405.1 Dethiobacter sp.
CACGCCGTTTTTCCAGGGTTACCGGCCGCAGTTTTACTTCCGGACCACTGATGTGACCGGGACTATTGATTTGCCGGAAGGTGTGGAGATGGTGATGCCCGGGGACAATATCAATATGGAGATCGACTTGATTACCCCCATCGCCATCGAAGAAGGACTGCGCTTCGCCATTCGCGAAGGCGGCCGCACCGTCGGCGCCGGCGTAGTCACCGGTATCATCAAGTAAGATGAGTAAATTTAGGGGGTGGGCAAGTGCCCGCCCCTGTAAATCGAGAATCACCGCTTATTTATTGCATTATGGGAAGAACTATGATAGATTGTTATTTATGACGGCTACAGGGTAGGGGGGGGAACAATGCGGGTCACCATTCATTTGGCTTGTACAACGTGTCAGGAGCGGAATTATTCCAGCCGGAAAAACAAAAAAAATAACCCTGAACGTTTGGAGATCAAGAAATATTGCTCTCGCTGTAAAGAGCATACTGTGCATAAGGAAACTAAGTAGTTCAGCGTTTAAATTATGCGTTTATCCTGAGGAAGGGTAAAAAAGATGAAGCGATTTATGCAGCGGCTTATAAAATATTTTCGTGATATCCGGGTTGAATTAAAAAAAGTACATTGGCCCACAAAGCGGGAATTTGTCGTTTTTACCGGTATTGTGCTCAGCATGGTAGTTGTTATCGGCTTGTTATTCTGGGGCCTGGATACGGTTTTCCTGGCTGTGCTGCAGATGATCATCCGCTAATCCCGTTTAGGTTTGTAAAGGAGTGTGACCACAGGGAGGACTAAACCCTTTCTGCCGCCATGAACATTGATAGTATTGGTACCGTGGAAACTGAAGTTCGAAAAAACTGGTATGTTATTCATACCTATGCCGGCTATGAAAAGAGGGTAAAAACAAACCTCGAACGCCGGGTTGAGTCCATGGATATGAGAGAAAGAATATTTCGCGTAATGGTGCCTACAGAGAAAGAGATCACCAGCAAGGGCGGCCAAAAAAAGGTAGTGGAAAAGAAAGTGTTTCCCGGTTATGTCCTGGTGGAGATGGTTATGGAAGACGAGTCATGGTACGTGGTGCGAAATACTCCTGGTGTTACAGGGTTTGTCGGACCCGGATCCAAACCGGTTCCGCTGACTGAAAAAGAGATTACGCATATTTTACGCTCCATGGGTATTGTGGAAGGGAAGCCGCGTATTGATTTTGATGTAAAACAAGTAGTCCGGGTGATCAGCGGTCCATTTAAGAATTTTGAAGGAACCGTTGAGGAAATCAATCGGGAAAAAGGCACCTTGAAAGTTTACGTTTCCATGTTCGGCAGGGAAACACCGGTTGAGTTGGAATTTCACCAAGTGGAAAAATACTAAGCAAAGCTATCGAAACTCTGAGCATAAGAGGAAACGCAGAAATATAACACCTGGAATCTAAATGAAGATAGGAATAAGCACCCGGCGAGAGGTTTTTATTGACTGCAGGAAGAGATATGAGCCGTTAGCCTAAACATAGATCATCATTCAATAAGCCCGGTTTAGCAGCAAGGAGGAGATTACTGATGCCCAAGAAGAAGAAAAAAATAGGCTTTGCCAAATTGCAGATTCCCGCAGGTAAAGCGACACCTGCCCCCCCGGTCGGGCCTGCCTTAGGTCAGCACGGAGTCAATATTATGGCTTTTTGCAAAGAATTTAATGAGCGTACCGCCGGCGAGGGCGGGTTAATTATTCCGGTGGAGATTACTGTCTATGACGACCGTTCCTTTACTTTTATTACCAAAACGCCTCCGGCTGCAGTGTTGCTCAAGAAAATGGCAGGTTTGGATAAAGCGTCCAAAGAGCCCAACCGGGTAAAGGTGGCGACAATATCCAGGGATAAGGTTATGGAGATAGCCAAACAAAAAATGGTGGATTTAAACGCCAACGACCTGGAAGCGGCCGCGCGGATTATTGAGGGGACAGCGCGCAGCATGGGGATAGTGGTGGAGAAATAAATAATACGTGGGAGAGCCGCGCTTTGAGCCGCTCGCCATAACCACAGGAGGTTAATGTTTAATGACGCAACACGGGAAAAGATATCAGGATGCGCGTAGCAATATTGACCGGGACCGGTACTACGATCCCGAAGAAGCGCTAAAGCTGGTGAAGAGTCTGAGCCAGACCAAATTTGATGAAACCGTGGAGCTGGCTGTCCGCCTTGGCGTTAATCCGAAGCATGCAGATCAGCAGGTCAGGGGAGGCGTAGTCCTTCCTCACGGCACCGGAAAAAAAGTCCGGGTGCTGGTTTTTACTAAGGGCGAAAAATTGAAAGAGGCGGAAGTGGCTGGAGCGGATATTGTCGGCGGTGAGGACCTGGTTGCTAAAATTCAGACTGGCTGGCTGGATTTTGATGTGGCGGTGGCCACGCCTGATATGATGGGTGCGGTTGGTAAGCTGGGGAAGATTTTAGGCCCCCGGGGGATGATGCCCAACCCTAAGAGCGGTACGGTTACCTTTGATGTAGCTAAGGCCATATCCGAAATTAAAGCCGGAAAAGTAGAATTCAGAACCGATAAGGCCGGCAATATTCACGTGCCGATCGGGAAAGTATCCTTTGAAGCGGATATGCTGCGGGATAATTTCTTTATGGTAATCGAGGCTTTACTTAAAGCCAGGCCTCCGGCCGCTAAAGGGCAATATATCCGCAATGTTGCGGTCAGTTCGAGCATGGGACCAGGGATTAGAATAGCATCTTTGAAAGCGGCAACTCTGGGAAAACAGGGGATTAAATAGGAACTGTTAAAATAATGTTAATACTGATTATCCGTAGACAGCAGGTCTAAGAATAGGTAATGGCATTATGCCGCCTGCTTGAGGATAGATTGAACCTAAGAGTATGTATGTACAAAAGGTCTTTCTATCTGCGGAAGGCCTTTAATTATTTACCAGGTGAAGGAGGTGAAAATATAGTTGAGTACCCGGAAGAAAAAAGAACAAGCCGTAGAGGATGTAGCTCTGGAGCTGAAACATGCGGAACTGATTGTGGTTACCGATTACCGCGGCCTTAAGGTCAGCAGCATCACCACTTTGCGTCGCCAGTTGCGGGAAGAGCAATGCCGTTATCGGGTATCGAAAAATACTCTGGCCAAACTGGCCTGCCGTAGAATAGGTTTAGAACAACTGGAGCAATTTCTGGAAGGACCCACGGCTATTGCTTATACCAGTTCGGATCCAGTCAGCGCGGCCAAGGTTTTGTTAAAATTTGGCAAAGACTTCGAGGCGCTTACATTTAAAGGCGGGCTGTTAAAGGGACAGGTTATCACACCGGATCAGCTGATCGCTTTGGGTGATATACCGCCGAAAGAGGTGCTGCTGGCCCAAGTCTGCAGTGGGTTCCAGGCGCCGATTTTCGGTCTGTTCTATGTTTTGCAGGGTAATCTCCGCGCTTTGGTCTATGCCTTGGAGGCGGTGCGGGCTAAAAAAGAACCGGCTTAAAAATATTAACAAACTTAAAGGAGAAGAACCATGATGTCTAAAGTTGATGAAGTACTGTCAATCGTTAAAGGGATGACCGTGTTGGAGCTTTCCGAGCTGGTCAAAGCGCTGGAGAAAGAATTCGGCGTCAGCGCCGCCGCTCCCATGGCTACCGCTGCCCCAGTTGCTGCTGAAGCAGTTGTGGAAGAAGAGCAGGATGAATTTGATGTAATCCTGACCGGTTCCGGAGAGAAGAAAATTCAGGTGATCAAAGTAGTGCGTGAGCTGACCGGGTTAGGTCTTAAAGAAGCCAAAGATCTGGTTGACGGTGCTCCCAACCCTGTAAAGGAAAAAGTGAGCAAAGAAGAAGCCGAAGCTGTAAAAGCCAAAATAGAAGAAGCCGGCGGCTCTGTCACTCTGAAGTAAACCGCTCTGTCCGGCCGCCCAATCGCGGCCGGACCTTCATTTTCAGGATAGACTTAATGCCGCCGCAAATGCTTTCAGATCAAGGTAAATTAATCTTGTAATGTAATATGTTGGTTGATGTAATCTAAATTATTTTATTGACAATAGCCATTTCTTATGGTAATGTTCCTAGATGTCTAGTGCTGCCACGGATGCTGCGCTGAATATTAAAGTCTTCAGAATAAACTGTATACCCAAAAGGATATAATACTAGAATGTCTGTCTATTTTTAACGAGCTAGCAATGTTGACCGGTTTTTATTTTTAAACCCAGGATTAAGGGGAGTGATTTCTTTTAATGTTTACAACTGTAGCGGCAGGCAAAAGAGAGCGTCGCAGTTATGCCAGGATTAGTGAAGCGCTGGATTTGCCAAACCTGATTGAGGTACAGAAAAGTTCCTATGACTGGTTTTTGAGCCACGGTCTTCGGGAAACATTTCAAGACATCTCTCCGATCACCGATATTACCGGCAATTTAGTACTGGAATTTTTTGATTATAGCCTAGGTGAACCGAAATATTCGGTCGAGGATTGCAAAGAGCGAGATGCAACTTACTCCGTTCCGCTGAAAGTCAAGGTGCGCCTGGTCTATCAAGAAACCGGTGAAGTGAAAGAACAGGAAGTATTTATGGGCGATTTTCCCAAGATGACCGAAAACGGCACATTCATTATTAATGGGGCTGAACGGGTCATCGTCAGTCAGCTGGTTCGATCACCAGGAGTATATTTTGATCGTCAGACGGATCCCACCGGCGCTACAGGTAAGGAACTAGTCACCGCAACAATCATCCCCAATCGGGGGACCTGGCTGGAATTTGAAAGCGATATCAGCGATCATATTTATGTGCGTGTGGACCGGACCCGGAAAATCCCTGTTTCCGTACTGCTGAGGTCCATTGGCTACGGTAGCAGCCAGGAAATCCTTAATCTGTTTGACCACGATCCGCGCATCCTCGGAGTATTGGAAAAAGATCATACTGATTCTATAGAATCGGCGCTACTGGAGATATATAAGCGTTTGCGGCCGGGAGAACCTTTGAATGTAGAGAACGCCCGCAACCTGTTTGATTCACTTTTCTTTGACAGCAAGCGTTATGATTTTGCCCACGTGGGCCGCTTTAAAGTGAACAAGAGACTTTCGTTAGTGAACCGTCTGGTCAACCTGCAGCTGGCCGAAGATGTGCTGGATCCTGTATCCGACGAACTGCTGTGTCCGGCCGGAACCTTTGTGGATGAAAAGGCAGCGATTAAGATGCAGGAGCGCAACGTCACAAGGGTGCGCGTTCTGTACCATGACAAGCCTGTACAGATTATCAGCAACGGCAGCATTAGCCTGGGTGAAAAACATCTGGTGAAGGAAGACGTGGTGGCCACAGTCAACTGTATCCTTAACCTGATGGATTATGTGGGTCAAGTTGATGATATCGATCATTTGGGTAACCGACGACTGCGCAGTGTCGGGGAGCTTTTACAAAACCAGTTTCGAATCGGTCTCTCGCGGATGGAGCGGGTGGTCCGTGAGCGGATGACCATTCAGGATGTGGAGGCGGTTACACCGCAGGCGCTGATCAACATCCGCCCGGTGATCGCCTCGATCAAAGAATTTTTCGGCAGCAGTCAGTTGTCGCAGTTTATGGATCAGACTAATCCGCTGGCGGAGCTTACTCACAAGCGCCGTTTGAGCGCCCTTGGTCCCGGCGGTTTAAGCCGGGAGCGGGCCGGTTTTGATGTGCGCGATGTGCATCACTCTCACTACGGGCGAGTTTGTCCCATCGAGACTCCGGAAGGGCCAAATATCGGTTTAATCGGGTCGCTCAGTACTTATGCCAGAATTAACCAATATGGTTTTATCGAGACTCCTTACCAAAAGGTTTCCAAGAAAGAAGGTCGGGTTACTTCGGAAATTGTTTATTTGACCGCGGATGACGAAGATAAATACGTTATCGCTCAAGCCAACGCTGAGATTGGTGATCACGGGGTATTTAAGAGCAACCGGGTTGTCTGCCGCTATCAATATGATACGGTGTTACGCCATCCCGGCGATGTGGATTTCATGGATGTTTCCCCTAAGCAACTGGTCAGCGTGGCGACTGCGCTCATTCCCTTCCTGGAAAATGACGACGCCAACCGAGCTCTGATGGGGGCTAATATGCAAAGACAGGCGATTCCACTTCTGCGTACGGAAGCGCCGCTAGTGGGGACAGGGTTGGAACATAAAGCGGCTCTGGACTCCGGTTCTGTAGCCATCTGCCGGAGCGACGGGGAAGTGATTCGGGTTACCAGCAATGAAATTGTTGTTCGACGAGATCAGGATCGGGAAGGTCCTAATAACCGCATCAACGGGCGGACAGGCGAGATGCTTGATATAGTAAGGATTCCGGGTATTGCCGCCGGAGCCGATATCTATTATCTGCAAAAATTTAAGCGCTCCAACCAGGGCACCTGTGTTAATCAGCAGCCCATTGTGATCAAAGGACAAAAAGTGAAAGCCGGAGACATAATTGCTGACGGCCCTTGTATCAACCATGGCGAAATGGCTCTGGGACGCAATATCCTCGTAGCTTTCCTCCCCTGGGAGGGTTATAACTACGAAGATGCCATTCTGCTCAGTGAAAAATTAGTTAAAGAGGATGTGTTTACCTCAATTCATATTGAAGAATACGAATCTGAGGCTCGTGACACCAAGTTAGGCCCGGAAGAAATAACCCGCGATATCCCCAATGTCGGTGAAGAAGCCTTGCGCGATCTTGATGCTCGCGGGATAATACGCATCGGGGCAGAAGTGCGAGCCGGGGATATTCTGGTCGGTAAGGTAACCCCCAAAGGAGAAACAGAGCTGACGGCGGAAGAGCGCCTGCTCCGGGCCATTTTTGGGGAAAAAGCCCGCGAGGTCAGAGATACCTCGCTGCGTGTGCCTCACGGTGAATCGGGCATTGTGGTGGATGTCAAGGTTTTTAACCGCGAAGAAGGAGACGAACTGTCTCCTGGTGTAAACCAGCTGGTCAGGGTTTGCGTGGCTCAGAAGCGGAAAATTTCTGAAGGAGATAAAATGGCCGGCCGCCACGGAAACAAGGGTGTAATCGCCCGTATCCTTCCTGAAGAAGATCTGCCTTTTCTGCCTGATGGTACTTCTGTAGAAATTGTTCTGAATCCCTTAGGGGTCCCTTCCCGGATGAATATCGGCCAGATCCTGGAAACTCATCTCGGTTGGGCGGCTAAAGCCTTAGGGATTTATATCGCTTCACCTGTATTTGACGGGGCTACGGAAGACGATGTATTCGCCGCCCTCAGGGAGGCCAGGCTTCCTGATAACGGAAAGACACCGCTTTATGATGGTCGTACCGGCGAGCCATTCGACAATAAGATTACTGTCGGCTATGTTTATATGCTTAAACTGGCTCATCTGGTGGACGATAAAATACATGCCCGCTCTACCGGCCCGTACTCCCTGGTCACACAGCAGCCCTTGGGCGGGAAAGCCCAATTTGGGGGGCAGCGCTTTGGAGAGATGGAAGTTTGGGCGTTAGAGGCCTACGGCGCCGCATATACGCTGCAGGAGATACTGACTGTAAAATCAGACGATGTGGTCGGGCGGGTTAAAACATATGAGGCCATTGTCAAAGGCGAAAACATTCCGGAGCCGGGTGTGCCGGAATCATTTAAAGTTTTAGTAAAGGAACTTCAGAGTTTATGCCTTGATGTCAGGGTTATTAGTGAAGAGGTCGGGGAAATGGAAATCCGTGAAGGTGAAGACGACACTGATTATCGCAGCCTGGATGTTAATATGGAAGGGATTGAAAAAGGCGATGACGAGGCTGAGCGTCAGACCTTCCGGATAGATAAAATGGACATGGATGATGACGAAGAGGACTCGGATGACGATCTGGTTGACGAAGGTATGGTCCGAGCCGATGATCTGGAATCTGATGATGACGGAGAGGACTCGGATGACGATCTGGTTGACGAAGGCATGGACCGAGCCGATGATCTGGAATCTGATGATGACGGAGAGGACTTGAATGCTTTTGCGGGCAAAAAGGCGCTGGTCAGCGTCAGTTTGAATGACTGCTTGGTTGAAGCAGATGAAGTCAGTGAAGTATCATTGGATCAACTGGAAGAAATGGAAGAATCCGAGGACGATGACGGAGCCGGGGACGATCTTGTGCTTCAAAAGCGTTCTCGAAAAGCCTGACTTTAAGAGAGGAAAGAGGTAAGCATGGGTAAAGAGCGAAAGGAGCGATTTTTTTGTTGGACGTAAATAACTTCGATGCTCTAAAAATAGGTCTTGCCTCCTCTGAACAGATCCGCGTCTGGTCCAGGGGCGAAGTAAAAAAACCCGAAACCATAAATTACCGGACGCTTAAACCGGAACGGGAAGGCCTTTTTTGCGAAAAGATATTCGGACCCCAAAAAGACTGGGAATGCCACTGCGGGAAATATAAGCGTGTTCGTTATCGGGGCATTGTCTGTGATCGCTGCGGGGTGGAAGTGACCCGGGCCAAAGTGCGGCGGGAAAGAATGGGGCATATTGAACTGGCTGCCCCGGTTTCGCATATCTGGTACTTTAAAGGCATCCCCAGCCGGATGGGCCTTTTACTGGATATATCTCCTCGCGCTCTGGAAAAAGTACTCTACTTTGCCGCCTATCTGATCATTGACCCCGGTGAAACCTATCTGGGCAAGAAGCAGCTGTTAACCGAGCCGGAGTACCGGGAGTACCGGGATAAGTATGATGCTCTGTTTAAGTCCGGTAAAGGCTTTAAAGCGGAAATGGGCGCCGAGGCGATCAGGAAGTTGCTGGCTGAGATTAATCTGGAAGAGATGGCCACTGAACTCCGCTCTGAACTAAAAAGCTCCAGCGGGCAAAAAAGAGTGCGCGCCATACGCCGCTTGGAAGTGGTGGAAGCATTTCGCCAATCGGGTAACAACCCATCCTGGATGGTCCTGGATGTAATTCCGGTGATTCCGCCGGATCTGCGCCCTATGGTCCAACTGGATGGGGGTCGTTTTGCTACCTCTGACTTAAACGATCTTTACCGGCGAGTGATTAACCGCAACAACCGACTAAAAAGGCTTCTGGATTTAGGGGCGCCGGATATTATTGTGCGCAACGAAAAGCGTATGCTCCAGGAGGCAGTGGATGCCTTGATCGACAATGGCCGGCGCGGCCGGCCCGTAACCGGCCCGGGCAACCGGCCGCTGAAGTCGTTGAGCGATATGTTAAAGGGAAAGCAGGGACGTTTTCGCCAGAACCTCCTGGGCAAGCGGGTGGATTATTCGGGGCGGTCAGTGATTGTAGTCGGTCCTGAACTAAAATTGTATCAATGCGGACTGCCCAAAGAGATGGCTTTAGAGCTGTTTAAGCCTTTTGTCATGAAGCGCCTGGTCATCGGCGGTCTGGCTCATAATATTAAAAGCGCCAAACGGATGGTGGAGAAGGTACGTCCCGAAGTATGGGATGTTCTGGAAGAAGTGATTACAGATCACCCGGTTTTGTTAAACCGGGCGCCAACTCTGCACCGTCTGGGTATTCAGGCCTTTGAGCCGGTCCTGGTGGAAGGGCGTGCCATTCAGATTCACCCCTTGGTTTGTTCCGCTTACAATGCGGACTTTGATGGTGATCAGATGGCGGTACATGTGCCTTTATCCGCAGAAGCCCAAGCTGAAGCGCGGCTTTTGATGCTCTCCGCGCATAATATTTTAAACCCCAAAGACGGCCGCCCGGTGACCACACCGACCCAGGATATGGTTTTGGGGTGCTACTATCTGACCATGGAGAAAGAAGGGGCGCAGGGAGAGGGTCGTTACTTTGCTTATCCGGAAGAAGCGACTATGGCTTATAATTTGGGCTACCTGGATCTTCAAGCCCGGATATTTATCCGTGCCTCGGGTTTTAAGGGCCGTGATTTCTCGCGCCACAAAAAATATCTATTGACTACTCCCGGGAAAATTATTTTTAATGAAGTGTTTCCTAGTGATTTTCAGTACATCAACAACGCCGATTTTGAGGAATCACTGCCTGAGCAGAGCTTTATTATGCTTAAGGGTGTGGATCCGGCAAAAGTGTTGCGGGAAACACCGCGCAACCGGGCTGTTAAAAAGGATTTCCTGGGCGAATTGATCTTCCGTTGCTACCGCAAATACGGCAATACCCACACTGCGGAAATTCTGGATAAAATAAAAAAAATAGGTTTTCACTTTGCTACCAGGGCAGGGGTTACCGTAGGCGTTGTCGATATTAAGGTGCCGGAGAATAAAAAAGAGATTTTAAGAGATGCGGAAGAGAAAGTTGAGATCACAGAAAAGCAGTATGAGCGAGGGCTGATTACAGAAAAAGAGCGTTACGACCGTGTAATTGAAGTATGGAGTAACGCTAAAGAGGAGGTAACCCGCTCATTAATGGCTAGTATGGATGAAAGCAACCCCATTTTTATGATGGCTCATTCCGGGGCGCGTGGAAATGAATCCCAGATCACCCAGCTGGCTGGCATGAGGGGCTTGATGGCCGACCCCACCGGCCGGATTATTGACATCCCGATTAAAGCAAACTTCAGGGAAGGGCTGACCGTGTTGGAATACTTTAACTCTACCCATGGCGCCCGGAAGGGTTTGGCTGATACCGCCTTGAAGACCGCCGACTCTGGTTACCTGACCCGTCGCCTGGTGGATGTGGTTCAGGATGTGATTGTTCGGGAGGACGACTGTGGAACAGGGCAGAGTAGCGGCTTAAGCGAGTATGAGGAAGATGAGAACAACCTCAGTGATAATGTAGACCGGATAACCGGGCGTTTTGCTATGGAACCGGTATTCCACCCGGAAACGGGAGAAAAGATCGTTGACGCCAACCAAATCATCAGTGAAGAAGCGCTCCAGCAGATATTAAAGCATAAAATAACTGAAGTGCGATTCCGCTCTGTGCTGACCTGTAAAACCCGCCATGGAGTTTGTGTGAAATGTTACGGACGAAACCTGGCCACGGGTAAAGTGGTGGATGTCGGGGAAGCGGTGGGTATTATTGCCGCCCAGTCAATCGGAGAACCGGGCACCCAGCTTACCATGCGCACCTTTCATACCGGAGGTGTGGCCGGAGATGATATCACCCAGGGTTTGCCCAGAGTAGAAGAGCTTTTCGAAGCGCGCAAGCCCAAGGGACAGTCGCTGATTTCTGAGATTTCGGGCCTCGTTGCCGTTGAGGAGACCCGCTATAAACGGGAGATCAAGGTAGAGTCCGAACATGGAGAAACCCGGATTTATGCCATTCCGTATGGCGCCCGGATACGTGTTCAGGGCGGCCAGATGGTTAATGCCGGGGATGAGCTGACCGAGGGCTCTATCAATCCCCATGAATTGCTGAAAGTAAAAGGGGTAAGAGGTGTCCAGGTTCACCTGCTGCAGGAAGTTCAGCGGGTTTACCGGATGCAGGGAGTGGATATCAACGACAAGCACATGGAAGTGATTATCCGGCAAATGCTGAAAAAAGTGAAGGTTGAAGATCCTGGCGATACTGATCTGCTCCCTGGGGGGATCATTGACAACTTCCTGTTTGAAGAGATCAACGCGATGGTTGAAAATGAGGGCGGCCAGCCGGCCCTGGCCCGGCCATTGCTACTGGGGATCACTAAGGCTTCGTTGGCTACGGAATCTTTCCTTTCCGCCGCTTCATTTCAGGAAACAACCCGGGTTTTGACCGAAGCTTCGATCAAAGGTAAACAGGATCGTCTATTGGGGCTGAAAGAGAATGTGATTATCGGCAAGCTGATTCCCGCCGGAACCGGAATGCCCCGTTACCGGAACATCAAGGTTCATTCTCATTCCATCGATCTGCAAGCGGATGAATATCCGGAAGATACTAAGATGGCGATTCTGGATCACATTGATTGCTGCGGGGTGATTGGAGATCTGACGGAAATCGACGGGGAAAGTTAAGAACTTAAAACTTAAAAATATTAATTGACATTGTTTTGAGCCGGTGATAAAATCATGAAGTGCGCCTGAAAGGGTTTGGGGTAAGCTTTACTTGTGTGAGGTGGTATTTAAGGTGCAGGATCAGCTAAGAAACGCGAAAGACAAAGTGGTCGGTTTGAAACAAACCGTAAAAGCCCTTGAAAAAGGAGAAGCATTGATGGTTTTTATCGCCAGAGATGCCGAAGAAAAAGTAAGCCGTCCGGTAGTGGCGCTGTGTGAAGCCTCCGGGGTTGAGTTGCATTACGTGGATACGATGCTGGAGCTGGGGAAGATGTGCGGAATTAAGGTGAAAGCAGCTACGGCTGCGGTAACAGGGCAATCTTAGCCGACAAGCCTTGATTTGAGGTAAAACAAAAATGTAAATAGAGGTACAGTCCCAGACATATCCAACGGACTGAACCTCAACAATAGAAGGAGGTGGGCTGGTGCCGACATTAAATCAGTTGGTTCGTAAGGGCCGTGAAAAGCAGGTTAAGAAGTCTTCGGCGCCGGCGTTGGATCGGTCGCCGCAAAAAAGAGGTGTTTGTACCCGGGTTTCTACGACTACGCCGAAAAAGCCGAATTCCGCTCTGCGTAAAATAGCCAGGGTTCGCCTGACCAACGGCATTGAAGTAACGGCTTATATTCCGGGTATCGGGCACAATCTGCAGGAGCACTCTGTTGTGCTGGTCAGAGGAGGCCGGGTGAAAGACCTGCCTGGTGTACGTTACCACATGATCCGCGGCACACTGGATGCAGCCGGGGTGGATAAACGGGCACGGAGTCGCTCTAAGTACGGTACGAAAAGGCCGAAAGCCAAGAAGTAAGAGTAGGGAGGGAATTATATGCCTCGTAAAGGTTCTGTTGCCAAGCGCGAGATCCTGCCGGATCCGTTATATAACAGCAAATTGATGGCAAAATTTGTGAATAAACTGATGTATGAAGGCAGAAAAGGCGTAGCCCAGCGGATTATGTACGATGCCTTGGAAATTATCCGAAAAAAAACCGGTAAAGACCCCAAGGATATTTTTGAGACAGCTATGCGCAATGTTTCACCGGTACTCGAGGTAAAACCTCGCCGGGTCGGCGGCGCCACTTATCAGGTGCCTGTGGAGGTAAACCCGCACCGCAAAAGTATTTTAGCAATCCGTTGGTTAATCAACTATTCCCGCAGCCGCGGTGAAAAAACTATGGCCCAGCGCCTGGCCGGCGAATTTATGGATGCTGCCGGCGGTGTCGGCGGCGCGATGAAGAAAAAAGAAGACACGCATAAAATGGCTGAATCCAATAAGGCCTTTGCCCATTACCGCTGGTAAGCTAGACGCAGGAAACAAGAAGTAATAAGCAAGGGGAGACAAGAAAATATGGCTTTTGAAATCTCTTGCCTCCGTCACCTTTCCTCTTGTATCTTGTGCCGAAAGGAGGGAAACCTATGAACCAGCAGATCTCTTTAGAAAAAGTCAGGAATATTGGCATTGCCGCCCATATCGATGCCGGTAAAACAACAACTACTGAAAGAATTCTTTTCTATACCGGCAAATTGCATAAATTGGGTGAAGTGCATGAAGGCACTGCTACCATGGACTGGATGGCCCAGGAGCAGGAACGGGGAATTACGATTACTTCTGCTGCCACGACTTGCGTGTGGAGGGATTGTCGTATTAATATTATCGACACACCAGGGCACGTGGACTTTACAGTTGAAGTGGAGCGATCGATGCGTATTCTTGACGGGGTCGTGGCAGTATTTTGCGCCAAGGGCGGGGTAGAGCCCCAATCGGAAACGGTTTGGCGGCAGGCTGAACGCTACCATGTTCCCAGGCTTGCGTATGTCAATAAAATGGATATTACCGGCGCGGATTTCTTTAATGTAATTCGCCAGCTGCGCAATAAACTGCATGCCCGCGCACTGCCGCTGCAGCTGCCTATCGGCACGGAAGGAAGCTTTATCGGGGTAGTCGATCTGATCACGCAGAGAGCATTTTACTTTGACGACGATTTGGGCGCCAGCAGTAAAGAGACGGAAATTCCCGAGTTTTTGCGGGAGCAGGCTGCCGATTACCTTGAGAAAATCCTGGAAACTGTGGCTGAATATGACGATGCGCTGATGGAAAAATATTTTAACGGCCAGGAGATTACTGCTGATGAATGTTACCGGGCCTTGCGTCAGGCTACCATCTATCATGGTCTGGTGCCGGTACTGTGCGGTTCCTCTTACCGGAATAAAGGGGTTCAACCCCTGCTGGATGCGGTTATCCGTTTCCTTCCCTCACCCTTGGATGTAGGTGCGGTGAAGGGGTTTCATCCTGATACCGGTCAGGAAGACTTTAGATTGCCCGCAGATGAGGCGCCTTTCTGTGCGCTTGTATTTAAAATTATGGTGGACGCTTATGTCGGTAAACTTGCTTTTGTGCGGGTTTATTCCGGTCAATTGAAAAGCGGAAGCATGGTCTTAAACGTAACCAGGCAGAAGCGCCAGCGCATCGGGCGTCTGCTTAGGATGCATGCTAATTATCGGGAAGAGATTAAAGAGGCTTCGACCGGTGATATTCTGGCTGTAGTCGGGCCGAAGGAGATCAGCACGGGGGATACCTTGTGCGCCTTAAACCAACCGATCATTTTAGAGTCAATTCAGTTTCCCGAACCGGTTATCTCTGTGGCCATTGAACCAAAAACGAAAGCCGACCAGGATAAAATGGGTCTTTCCCTGCAACAGCTGGCGGAAGAGGATCCCACTTTCCATACTTATACTGACGCAGACACTGGCCAAACCATTATCTCCGGTATGGGCGAGCTCCATTTGGAAATCATTGTCGACCGATTGTTGCGGGAGTTTAAGGTGCAGGCTAATGTAGGCAAACCGCAGGTAGCTTATAAAGAAACGGTTAAAGGTGAAGCAATAGCTGAAGGCCGATTTATACGTCAAACCGGGGGGCGTGGTCAGTACGGCCATGTAAAGATCGAACTTTCTCCGTCCGATCCGGGGCAGGGCTTTATCTTTGAAAATAAAGTTGTCGGCGGCGCGGTACCCAGAGAATATATTCCCGCTGTGGAAAACGGCCTGAAGGAAGCTGCCACAAACGGTGTTTTAGCCGGATATCCGGTGATCGATATCAGGGTGAAGTTGCTGGATGGTTCCTACCATGAGGTGGACTCTTCCGAAATGGCTTTTCGTATCGCCGCTTCTATGGCTTTAAAAAAGGCTTTTACCCAGGCTCAGCCGGTATTGTTGGAGCCGACGATGAAGGTGGAGATTAACGTCCCTGAGGAGTACATGGGAGATGTAATTGGTGACTTTACCGGTCGCCGCGGAAGGATTCTCGGCACGGAAATTGCGAACGGAGTGTACATTATTCGTGGGGTGGCCCCTTTACTTGATATGTTTGGATACGCCACGGAGCTCCGCTCCCGGTCACAGGGTCGCGGTGTTTATAATATGGAGTTTTACCGTTACGAGGAAGTACCGCAAAGTATTGCCCAAAAGATCATTACGCAAAGCGTGGCCTATTAATTTTTGGAGGTGTAATTCAGGTGGCGAAGAAGAAGTTTGAGCGGACGAAGCCTCATGTGAATGTGGGGACTATTGGGCATGTTGATCATGGTAAGACTACGTTGACGGCGGCGATAACTTATTGTTTATCTAGTGCCGGTTTTGCGAAGAGGACTTCTTTTGATGAGATAGACAAGGCGCCTGAGGAGAAGGAGCGTGGTATTACTATTGCTACTGCTCATGTGGAGTATGAGACGCAGAATCGTCATTATGCGCATGTGGATTGTCCGGGTCATGCTGAT
>JAGXSR010000162.1 GCA_018333405.1 Dethiobacter sp.
GCGGTAAAAGATGCTTTTGATGTCGAGTCTGTGGCAGAAGTAACAAAGTGGGCTGACCTTGTAGTTTTTTTGATCGGCGACAGTGTGCAGCCTAATGTTTTTAAAGAAGAAGTGTTGCCTAATCTTTCGGACGGTGACGCTTTAGTAGTCGCTCACGGGTTTAATATTCTTTACAATCAGGTTGTTCCTCCGCAGAACGTTGATGTGTTTATGGTCGCTCCCAAAAGCCCGGGTCACCTGGTCAGGCGGATGTATCAGGAGGGGGCTGGTGTACCCGGTTTGTTTGCTGTCTATCAGGACTATAGTGGCAAAGCGAGGGACTATGCTCTGTCTTATGCCAAGGCGATAGGTTGCACAAAAGCTGGTTTGATCGAGACTACCTTCCGGGAGGAAACAGAAACCGACTTATTTGGCGAACAAGTGGTGCTGTGCGGCGGTGTGACTGAGTTGATCAAGGCCGGGTTTGACACCCTGGTGGAGGCCGGCTATCAGCCGGAGATCGCTTATTTTGAGTGCTTAAATGAGCTCAAACTAATCATCGATATGGTCTATGAGGGCGGCTTAAAGTGGATGCGTTATTCGATCAGTGATATTGCCGAGTTTGGAGATCTGACCCGGGGCAAGCGCATTATTACCGAAGATACCCGTCGTGAGATGAAAAAAATATTGGCAGAGGTTCAAAGCGGGTTATTCAGCACCGAATGGGTTTCAGAGAACCTCGCCGGTCGTCCGCGATTTACCGCTTTAAGGCGAATTGAAAGTGAACTGCTGCTGGAAAAAGTCGGTGATGAATTAAGGGCTATGATGCCCTGGCTTAAGAAGTCTCACGGAGACGTTAATTAAGGACTGATCTGGAGGTGCTGGCGGTGTCCGGACTTAAGGTATTAGTGGCAGATCATATTTTCCCCTCGCTTGACTACGAAAGGGAGGCGTTGGGGAAAATAGGCGCGGAGCTGATAGAGCTAACTTCTGCTCCTGAAGAAGACCTGATGAAAAGTGTTGAAGACGCAGATGCGGTAATTACCTGTTATACCGAAATTACAGGCAATGTGATTGCAGCGATGAAAAAGTGCAAAATAATCGCCAAGACCGGGATTGGTGTTAATAACATCGATCTTGATGCCGCAACAGCCCGCGGCATTATAGTTACTAATGTTCCTGACTATTGCATTGATGAGGTTTCGGACCATGCTTTAGCGCTTTTGATGGCCCTTGCCAGAAAAATTCCCTTTTTAGACAATACAGTTAAAAAGGGCAATTGGTCTTTTGATGAACATCGTCCGATGTACAGGCTGGCCGGCAAGACGTTGGGTTTGGTAGGTTACGGCAGAATCGCGCAACAGTTAGCGGAAAAAGTCAGACCGCTGAAAATATCGACTGTTGCTTATGATCCTTTTATTTCATTAGAAGTTATGCTCCAGTCAGGCGTCAAAAAAGTCGGCTTGGAAGAGCTGCTTACTGAGTCCGATTTTGTCTCTTTACACGCCCCCCTGAACCAGCAAACCTCCGGTTTGATCGATGATCAGGCGCTTTCACTGATGAAACCGACAGCTTTTTTGATCAATACATCGAGAGGCCCACTCATTGACGAAGCAGCTTTATACCGTGCGTTGAAGGAGAAAAAAATAGCCGGCGCCGGACTTGACGTCCTTGTAACTGAAAAGTATGATCCGGCTAACCAGTTATTTAGTGTTGACCGGATCATTATGACGGCGCACGCTGCCTTTTATTCAGTTGAGGCAACCCAGGAGCTCAGGGATAAGGTGATCAATGAAGTGACCAGGGTGCTGACCGGTCAAGCGCCAAATTACCAGGTAAACAAAAACCTTGCTCAAAGCTGATGAAAGTGTTTAAAAATAAGCATTTAAGGAGAGATCGTAATGGGAAAATGGAAAAGTGACAAATGGTTTGTCAGCCCCTGGAATTATGATGAGGAAGTGACCAGAGAGTTTAAATTTGCCGATAAATTACGGCTTCATGATGTTACGCTGAGAGACGGCGAGCAGCAAGCCGGCGTGACCTTCAAGAAAGAAGAGAAAATCAGAATTGCCGAAGCGTTAGCAGAGTTGGGGATCCATCGGATTGAGGCCGGCATGCCGGTAGTGTCAAAGGAAGATGAAGCAGCGATTAAGGAGATAGTCAAAAGAAACTTGGGCCCGGAGATCTTCGCCTTTTCCCGCTGTATGAAAGATGATGTCAAAAGAGCAGCGGATTGTGGAGTCACCGGAATTGTAATTGAAATACCGTCCAGTGACCACATGATCCAGCAGGCTTACCGCTGGCCGTTGCAAAAAGCGATTGACCTTTCCATTGAAGCGACGCTTTGCGCCAAAGAACATGGGTTGTATACTGTTTTTTTCCCAATAGACATGAGCAGGGCCGATATGGTATGGGTTCTGGACTTGTTGGAAAAGGTTGCTACCGAAGGTCATATGGATGCTTTGGCTGTCGTTGATACATTTGGCGGTCTTTCACCGCACGCTATACCGCGCCTGATCCGTGAGGTTAAGAGGCGTATTAACAAACCGCTTGAAGCACATTTCCACGACGATTTTGGCTTAGGCGCCGCAAATACCTTGATGGCGCTGGCCGCGGGGGCGGAAGTTGCGCATACTACTGTGTCCGCTTTGGGAGAGAGAGCCGGAAACACTCCCTACGAAGACCTTTCGCTGGCTTTGTTGACTATGTACGGCATCGACTTAGGGCTGAAGTATGAGCAGATTTATCCGTTGTCCAAGATGGTCCGTGAAATGGCCGGCATGCCGATCCAGAGTAATAAGGGGATCGTCGGAGATATGATTTTTAATATTGAGTCCGGGATTATTACCAGCTGGTGCAAAAATTGTGAGGATACGCCAGTGGAGGTATTTCCTATACATTGGGATTTAATTGGGCATAGCCCGGCAGGAATTGTTCTGGGGAAAAACAGCGGTCTTGACTCGATCTGGATCTGGCTTGAGAAAATAGGCGTGAAAGATGTCCAGCAAAAGCAGGCCGAAGCGATGCTGCAGATGGTCAAGGCCAAAGCCTATGAGAAAAAGGATTTACTTAGCGCTGATGAGTTTAAGGAAATTGTCCAGGCGGTTTTGGCTAAGGACAACAGCTAAGCGCCAATTCGGATACAAAATAAGGAAATGATCTGCCAGGGTGGCGCTTTTCTTTAAGCCTAAGAGAGGCGCCGCCTGGCTATTAACTGTTTGCTTGTAGCATTGCCAGCGAAGGAGGAGGAGTTTTAGCGTATGGAATATCAAGAACTGCGTGGGCGGATCGCAATTGTGACGGGGAGCAGCCAAGGCATCGGAACCGATATTGCCAAAGGGTTTGCAAGACAGGGAGCAAATGTTATTCTGGCTAGCCGTAACCTGGATAAAAACAGAGTTTTAGCTGATGAGATTATTGAAGGGGGAGGGCAAGCCTACTCGTTACACCTTGATGTTACGGATGTGGTGTCCATACAGGCTATGGTTGATCAGGTCATTGCCCGCTTCGGCAAGATAGACATTCTGGTGAACAACGCTGCCTGGACAGCAACAGTGCCTGTATTGGAAGAGACAGAGGAGAACTGGGATCGGACCATTGATACCAGCCTGAAGGGTGTATTTTTTTGTTCGCAGCGAGTTGGGCAAGTCATGGCGCAACAGAAAAGCGGCGTAATTATAAATATTGGCTCTACTTTGGGGAAAGTTGTCTTTAAAAACCGGGCGATTTATGCAGCCGCCAAAGCAGCTGTTCACCAGCTCACGCAAGCCTACGCTTTGGAACTAGGCCCGGCGGGGGTACGGGTTAACGCCGTTGCGCCCTGTTTTACTGAGACACCGACCAGGCGGAATTTGCTGGAAAACAAAGAGTTTACATCCTGGGCGCTTTCAATGCTGCCGGTAGGCCGCTGGGCTCAGCCCGGGGATATTGTTGGTCCGGTTCTATTTCTCGCCAGTGATGCGGCGGCTATGGTAACCGGTCATGTGCTTATGGTAGATGGCGGATGGACGGTTCATTAGATAGCCGACAAAATGATCGGATAGCAATATTGCGGTCTATTTACCGATATTAAGCGGCAGCCGTTAAGTTTCGAGACGATCATGCCGATTACAGGCGAGGGGTCTGAAGAGGATAACCAGGTTGGCAATCCATATAAAAGGTGATACCGGTAAAACTGCATTGTTTGCTTTGCAGTGGCTTGGTTTTGCAGTGGCCAGTATAATGGCTGTGCCCGTTATAGTTGGGTCAGCTTTGGGCCTTGACAGCGCGGCATCTGCCTCTTTTGCTCAACGAACAATGTTATTCGTTGGATTATTTTCATTTCTGCAGGTATATCTGGGTCATCGGTATCCTCTTCTTGAAGGTCCCGGTAAAATGTGGTTCAGCGTATTTGCCATTATGTCACTGTCCGCAATGCAGATGGGAAAGCCGCTTGCTGAGCTGCGCAGCGATCTGGTAGCCGGGATCATCCTTACCGGTCTTACTTATCTTGTTTTAAGTGTTACCGGTTTGGCTAAAAAAATAACAAAACTATTTACACCGCTGGTTAACGGAACTTTTTTGATTTTATTGCCCCTGCTGCTCAGCTCTACCATCATCAGGGGGATCATCGGGGGTGAAAGTTTCAACGCAAGAGGATTCATAGTAGCGATGGTTGCTTTAACTGTAACGGTAATTGCCTTGTTAATGGGGGGCGGGTATATCCAAAGTTTTTCCATTCTATGCGGTATTTCTGCCGGCTGGTTGTTGTCTTTGTTGATCGGCGCCAATCCCCCGCTCGCTGTAAGCCGTGAAATTATAGCCTTGCCGGCTGTTTTCCCTTGGGGTTTACCCACTATTAACTATACCATACTTCTAAACTGCTTCATAGTCGGCATATTAATTCTATCCAACCATGTTGCCAGTACTGTGAATATGTCCAATTACCTGAATGAAGAGCTGGAAGAGAAGCGTTATGCTTACAGCCTGGCCGTAACCGGCCTAGGCAATATATTTGCCGCTGTCTTTGGGATTACCCCGTTCATTCCTTACGCTTCCTCCATAGGTTTTATCAGACTTACAGGCAATAGCAAGCGCCTTCCGTTTATTTTATGCTCCCTTATTTTAGTGATGCTTGGCCTTTTTCCGGCCGTAGGCGGGCTGATCGCCGCTATTCCTCAGCAGCTGGGATATGCGGTTCTGCTGATCGGCTTTTGCCAAATCTTTGGCCTGGGCTTGCGCGAGTATGCAAAGCTTTCCTTTGACAATAAAGAGCTTTTGGTTTGTAGTTTGTCGGTGATGACTGCCGTAGGGATCATGTTTTTGCCTGTTGAGGTTGTTTCGCTCTTACATCCCAGTCTTAGGCTGATTTTCGGAAACGGACTGATTATGGGTATTGCCATGTGCATATTATTGGAGCGCATGCTTTCACCTATGGCGTCAACCTCAGGATCAGAAAAGATAGAAAGTGGCGTCTGAGCAGATAAGCAGGAGGGGCCTGAAATGAAAGCTGCTGAGGGCAGAATCGGTCGTGTATTTATAATCCGGCTTGATGACGGAGACCGTGTGTTGGAGTGTATTGAAGCATTTGCCGAGGAAAATAACATTGCTGTCGGCCTTGTTACTCTGATCGGTGGGATAGGAGACGGAGAAATCGTATCGGGGCCCCGCCGGTCGGAAGAGATGCCTCCGGATCCGATCTGCTTGCCTGTGGATGGGGCCCATGAGGTTCTCGGAATGGGTGTGCTCGCACCGGGACCTGACGGCAGGGCTGCTCTGCATATGCACGGAGCTCTGGGGCGCGCTGGGAAAACTGCGGTCGGCTGTTTGCGCTTTGGTGTGGATTGCTGGCTGGTCGGGGAAGTAATTATATATGAAATTCTTGATACATCTGTTCAGCGTAAGCTGGACCCTCGCAGCGGTTTTTTTCTGCTTGAGCCATGAAATATTTCAGCATACCGGGCGGTCATTGCTTTTAATTCCTCAAATAATCCACAATTATTAACCACCATAAAACAAACCAGGGGTATCCGGAAGCGAAAAGACAGAAATGAGTTATGCCGATTGGTTTGAGGCCGGTCTTCCGGCGGGCAAAACAATCGAAAAAATAGTATTGTATTAATTATATAATTATGTTAAAATAACAGTTTAATTTGACAGCGCTTGGTAGCTATGTTACTATAGTCTTAAGAATTGTTAAGGGGGTGATCGTTTGTTCAGCGTTGGCGACAAAGTTTTATACCCTATGCATGGAGCCGGGATCATTGAGGCCATTGAAGAGAAGGAGATCTTGGGCGCTAAAAAGAGGTATTATGTTATGAAATTGCCTGTTGGTGGCATGAAAGTGATGATCCCTCTGGACAGCATCACTCAGGTCGGTTTGAGAGAGGTAGTTCATGAAGATGTATTGCAGCAGGTATATGATGTTTTACATGATCACCAAAGTGAAGTTTCAGCAAACTGGAACCGGCGTTACCGTGACCATATGGAAAAAATAAAAACCGGCAGCATTTTTGAGGTAGCAGGGGTCGTGCGTAACCTGACTATGAGAGATCGAATCAAAGGTCTATCTACAGGAGAACGAAAAATGTTGGAGTGCGCCAGGCAGATCTTGATTAGCGAATTAATTCTTGTACTGGATACCAGCCATGAAGAGATTAGCTCTGAATTGGAACATATATTTAGCAGATATGCCAATTAAAGCGTCTAGTAGCAAATAATAACTGGTAATTAGTATATTCTGACTTGATTCTAGTTAAAAATATACGTTATAATGAACTGGGTCAAAATCCATTCATTATCTTTTTTGTGGAATTATCAATTATTTTAAGTAGGTGATTTTTAATGGCAAGGCGCATATTTAGGTTTATTGGAACAGGGATCGGGTTTGCCTTGGGCGTTTATTTGTTTATGTTGCTTGTCCCCGATATTATTCAGGCTTTCGGCAGCCCCGCGGCTGTTCCTCATCCGGGTTATTCGGCAATCGGCGGTGTGTTATTCGGCTTTATGTTTTATTTTTCCACACCACTGCTTATAAGCTTCTTTGAGGCGGCGCTCGTCTGGTGCGACAGTAAATTAAAGTCTGTGCCCACACAGGACATAGTTTTAATCGTGTTCGGGTTAATTGTTACTTTGTTGATGGGCCTCTTGCTAAGTTACCCGATCTACCGAATTCCAGTCATGGGTATGATTCTTTCGCCGTTGATTACGCTGATACTGGTATTTGTCGGGGTTCGTTTTTTACTGAACCGCAAAGAGGATTTTACATTTCTCACCTCGTTTTTTAGCCGGGGGGGAAAAGGATCGGCAGTGGCCAGCAATGAAACATTTAAGATTCTTGATACCAGTGCAGTTATAGATGGCAGGATTGTAGATATCTGTAAGACTGGGTTTCTGGAAGGGATTATAGTTGTAGCCGGTTTTGTCCTGGAAGAGTTACGGCATATAGCTGATTCTCCCGATCAGCTGAAACGAAACCGCGGGCGCCGGGGACTGGATATACTTAATAAAATCCAAAAGGAAATGGATATTCCGGTTGAAATTTACGAGGGAGATTTTGAAGAACTAACCGACGTGGACAGTAAGTTGGTGCGCCTGGCCAAAACGATTAACGGTAAGATTATTACCAACGATTTTAATCTGAATAAGGTATGTGAGCTGCAGGGAATTGCCGTTTTAAATATTAACGAGTTGGCTAATGCAGTGAAACCGGTGGTGCTTCCCGGCGAGGAGATGACCGCTCAGATTATCAAAGATGGCAAAGAATCCGGTCAGGGAATAGCTTATCTGGATGACGGGACTATGGTGGTAGTGGAAGGCGGGCGCAGGCATATAGGTGAAATGATCGATCTCCTGGTGACCAGTGTTTTACAGACGGCGGCGGGCCGCATGATTTTTGCCAAGCCCAAAACGGCTGCTGAAAAAGTTTCCGGAGTTAAATAAATAATGCGGGTAGCTGCCATTATTGCCGCATCCGGGCAAGGCCAACGGATGGGCGCCGCTTTGAAAAAGCAGTATATGTTGCTGCAAGGAATGCCTGTTCTGAGCCGTTCGGTCAGAGCATTTTTAAACCATCCGGAGGTGGACCAGGTGGTTGTAGTGGTTCCGCCCGGAGAGGTTGTTCATGTCCGAAAAACTCTCAGGCCTTATTTGGCCTTAGACCGGCTGATATTTGCCGAAGGGGGCAAAAGGCGCCAGGATTCGGTTTTTAATGGACTGAAGTTGGTTAACCGCGAGGCCGAACTGGTCTGTATTCATGATGGCGCTCGTCCGCTGGTAACCAAAGTGCTGATCGATATTGTTATCGATGCGGCGCTGAAGTGGGGCGCGGCGATCCCTGTGCTTCCGTTAACAGACACATTAAAGGAAATTACCGCTGAAGGATTTATCAAAAACACAATACCGCGGGAGAGCGTACGCAGATCACAGACCCCCCAGGTTTTCCGCCAGGATATTATTCGAGAAGCATATAATAAAGCTGAACTGCTGGGAATTGAGACTACCGATGATGCAAATCTATTGGAGATACTTGGTTATTCTGTAATCACAGTTCCCGGTGAACCGGAAAACATTAAAATAACTTGTCCGTCAGATCTGCAAATAGCATCTGCGCTGTTAAGAGGGGAGGGGTGAAATGTATCGTGTCGGCACCGGTTACGATTTGCACCGCCTGGTCAGCGGGCGGCCTCTGATTGTAGGAGGTGTAGAGATCCCTTACCATCAAGGGTTGGACGGATATTCCGACGCGGATGTTTTAACTCATGCTTTGATGGATGCGCTGCTTGGCGCAGCAGGGCTAAAAGACATTGGTCATTATTTTCCGCCAGGAGTTCCGGATTACAAAAATATCTCAAGCTTGTTTTTATTGGATCAAGTCAGAGTCTATTTGGATCAGGCCGGTTACCGTTTGGTTAATGTTGATTCCGTGATTATTGCGCAAGCGCCAAAGTTTGCCCCATATATCGAGGAGATGAAAACCAATATTGCTGCTGTGCTATGCACCCTTCCCGAGTCCGTTTCCATAAAAGCAACAACTACGGAAGGATTGGGGGTTTGTGGCCGCGGAGAAGCTATAGCCGCTCAGGCAGCCGTCCTGCTGACGAGATCGATCTCCTGATGCGGAAAAAGGGTGCATTGACAAAATAAATGATAGTTGTATATAATGTCGTAAAGTTATTTCTATATATTCTACAATGCGATGAATAGGCAGAGTAACTTTGCGCCGCTCACAGAGAGGGGCCTTCACAGGCTGAAAGAGGCCTTAAAGCGTGTGCAAAGAGAAGTGCGCCTTGGAGCAGGAACCGTGAAAGACAAAGTAGCGGTTCACGGGAGTTGCCGTTAATCAGCTATAAGGGGGGGCGCTATTGCGCCTAAGCAGAGTGGAACCGCGGTTTATCGCCGTCTCTGTGCGTTGAGCACTTAAGACGGCGTAATTATTTTTAAGGGGAATCTGCAATGACTATCCGTCTCCGGCAAGATATTATGGCTGTAAAAGAAAGAGATCCGGCCGCAAAAACTGCATTGGAAGTGATGCTGTGTTACCCGGGAATCCATGCCCTGATCTTCCACCGGTTAGCTCATTATTTTTACCGGCGTGGCCAGGTTTTACTGCCTCGCCTGATCTCTCAGTTATCCAGGCTTCTTACCGGCATTGAGATTCACCCCGGTGCTATAATCGGTCAGGGGTTGTTTGTAGATCACGGGATGGGCGTGGTGATCGGAGAGACCTCAGAGCTGGGAAACAATGTAACCATCTATCAGGGAGTTACCTTGGGAGGGACCGGGAAAGAGAAAGGGAAGCGGCATCCAACCATCGGGGACAATGTGGTGATCGGAGCCGGAGCTAAAGTGCTGGGGCCTATAGAAATTGGCACCGGGGCGCGGATCGGGGCTGGTTCCGTGGTTCTGAATTCTGTTCCGCCCGGGGCTACAGTAGTGGGTGTTCCCGGCAGAGTTGTCTTTCACAACGGGGAGAGGGTGCATTCCATTAATCTGAATCATACTGACCTGCCTGATCCGGTGGCAGAGGCACTGAAACGGCTGCAAGATCAGATCGACCTGCTGCGCTGCCGCATTGAGAAAGCTGAATAGTGAGGTGAACACAATTGGCCATTAAAATATTTAATACTCTGGTTCGCTGTAAAGAGGAATTTAACCCGACAGCTCCGCCTGAAGTCAGTTTCTATGTTTGCGGTCCCACCGTTTATGACTTTATTCATATCGGCAATGCTCGGGTTTTTATCATATTTGATGTAATCCGTCGCTACCTTATCTTTCGCGGTTATAAAGTAAGAATGATCCAAAATTATACTGATATTGATGATAAGATGATCAATCGTGCTGCGGAACAAGGTATCCTGGTTTCTGAACTAGCCCGGCGCTATATTGACGCCTATCAGGAAGACGCAAGCGCTTTAAGAGTGAAACCGGCTGATGTTCATCCTTTGGCCACAGAGCATATCTCCCAGATTATCTCCCTGATTCATCACTTGGAAGAGAAAAAAATTGCATACGCCAGCGATGGTGATGTTTATTTTGACACCTCCCTTTTTGCGGCCTATGGCTCTCTTTCCCGGCAGAATCAAGATGAACTATTGGCCGGCGCCCGGGTAGAACCGGGTGATAAAAAGCGCCATCCGCTTGATTTTGCTTTATGGAAACAGAGAAAGCCGGGTGAACCTTTCTGGGACAGCCCCTGGGGAGAAGGCCGCCCCGGATGGCATGTGGAATGTTCAGCTATGGCTATGCACTACCTGGGCGAAACCATAGATATACATGCCGGGGGCAACGATTTAATATTCCCTCACCATGAAAATGAAATCGCGCAAAGCTCAGCCGTTTCAGGTAAATCTTTTGCCCGCTATTGGCTGCATGCCGGCTATTTAAACTTTAATGACCAAAAAATGTCCAAGTCTCTGGGTAATGTAACAACAGTCCGCTCTCTTTTAAAGCAGTATAAGCCATTGGATTTACGCTTCTTTATTCTTTCCGCTCACTACCGCAGTCCGCTGAATTTTAGCCAAGAGCTGCTCGGACAGGCATGTTCCGGGCGGGAAAGGCTTCAGGAAATGATCGATAACCTGTTTATTGCCTTAAAGGATGTTGCAGTGGCAGGAGCGAACGGCTTGCCGCCAAGCATTGCACACGAGACAGTCTCAACTGATGCTGCGGTTGCAGCTACGGAGCCTGAGATCAGCCTGGAAACAACCAAAGAGCAAGTGCGGCATAATTTTATGGCGGCCATGGATGATGACTTTAACACTGCTGATGCAATTGCCGAGCTGTTCAGGCTGGCCCGGGCGTGCAATATTTACCTGCAAAAGGGATATCCTTACAGAAAAGAGCTCCTGGAAAAAGTCCTGAATTTCTACCGTGAAGCTGACAGCATACTGGAGATCCTCGATCTGAGTTTGCCGTATTTGTTGGATCCAAATATTGCGGAGATGATCGACCAGCGTGATCAGGCCCGTAAATGCAGAGATTGGGCGGCTGCCGACCGGATTCGCGAAGATCTTCTGACCAAAGGGATTGTTCTTGAAGACACGCCCCGCGGCACCCGGTGGAAGCGAGTATAACGTCATATACAGATAATCCCGGGGTGGGTGACTGATGAAAAGTAGCAGTAAACCGGTTGCGGAATCCGACAAAATGATATTTGGGCGTCAGGCCGTTTTGGAAGCGCTTAAATATAAGCGCTTATACCAGGTTTACGTTATGGAAGGCTTGAAAGGCGCCGCGATAAACGCAATCGTTGATTTATCCAGGCAAGAGAGTGTTCCGTTATCTTTCGTTTCCCGGGATAAATTTTTGGCCCTGGTCAAAGATTATCCAGGCCACCAGGGTGTGACTGCGCTAGGTTCTTCTTTTCAATATTTTTCCTTAGATCAACTTATTAAAACAGCAATGGCCGCATCAACCGATCCTTTTTTGCTTTTGCTGGATCATCTGCAGGACCCTCAAAATCTTGGCTCAATTATCCGTACCGCCGACGCGGCAGGAGTGCATGGATTGGTTATACCTGAGCCCCGCTCGGTCAGAGTGACCCCGGCGGTATGTAAAGTAGCCGCCGGTGCTGTGGAACGTGCCCGTATCGCCTTGGTCCCCAACTTATCCCGGGCCATCGAGCTGTTAAAGCAGGACGGTTTTTGGATATATGGCGCCGAGGCAGACGGAGAGGTGCCATATTATCAGGCTGATTTCAACCGTCCGTTGGCTCTGGTAGTTGGGTCCGAGGGAAAGGGTCTGTCCCGGATTGTCCGCAAGCATTGTGATCGGACAGTGCGCCTTCCAATGAAAGAAAAGGCGGCTTCCCTGAATGTGGCGGTGGCTTCCGCGGTGTTGATTTACGCTGTCTTAGCCCAGCGAGGAAAATGGGAGAGTTGATGTACAGGGATACAGGGAAATTAAAGGTTTGAGGGCCATTTGCCGGAGACTGAAGGCGCCGTTAACGGCTGAGTTGATTCCACTAGGCAATATTTGGCGTGAGCAAAAAAGCTTGACCCCATCAGGCCTATACGTTATAATAAGCGCGGAAGTGCTGCCAACCCCCACTTAAATACCCGGACGGAGGCGATATGTGTGAGCTTTTTGGCTCAAGAAGTGAAAGGAAACAGCAGTGTTTACCTGGAGCTGGAGTTTAAAAGCGATGAAGATATAGTTACGGAAGCAAAAGACGGCAACACAATCGCCTTGGAGTTTTTAATTAATAAGTATAAAAATTTTGTAAAAGCAAAAGCCAGGTCTTATTTTTTAATTGGAGCCGATCGGGAAGATATAATTCAGGAAGGGATGATTGGTCTCTACAAAGCCATCCGGGATTTTAAAGGCGACAAGCTCTCA
>JAGXSR010000163.1 GCA_018333405.1 Dethiobacter sp.
ATGATCGCGGATAAACCAACCCCGCCACAGCCGTGTACGGCAACCCACTGCCCGGCAGAGACCTTCCCCTGCTCTACGATCGCCCGGAAGGAGGTCACAAATCGGCAGCCTAAGCTCGCTGCAGTCACAAAGTCAATTTCTTCAGGCAACCGCACTAGGTTGACATCGGCGTAATCTATGGCCACATATTCGGCAAAAGAACCCCAGTGCGTGAACCCCGGCTGGAACTGGCAATCACAAACCTGGTGGTTCCCGGATACGCATTGAGGGCAATTTCCGCAACCGCAAACGAAGGGCAGGGTTACCCTGTCGCCAACTTTCCACTTAGCGACGCCCTGGCCAACCGCTTTAATGATGCCGGCCAGTTCATGGCCCGGAACATGGGGTAAAGTAATGTCCGGGTCATGCCCCATCCAGCCGTGCCAGTCACTGCGGCAAAGCCCGGTTGCTTTGACTAAAATGACCACGCCGTGATTGGAAGGACTTGGATCAGGCAACTTCTCAATAGCCAATGGTTTTGCGAATTCACGATATACTGCCGCTTTCATCGAACACCTCCAAAATATAACCCTGCAGAAACAACGCTTTATTGCTCTGTCTTACTGCGCCGCGAGGGCAAAAAGGCTTGACTGCCCGACTTTATTGTTTCATGACCGATGCGGTGCCGTCGATTACTTTTTACCGTTTTGGTTGAAGACTTCGGTTTTCAGCTTGACAAAGCTAGATAACAGATAATATGGAAAGGCTGGCCTTGCTTGCGCTGCGTAGTCGGCCTGTTATGATAGCATGAAAAGAGCTATAAACGAGCAGGCATGACCACGATAAATTATACCATATTTGCAGAGCTTGATGTTCATAAAGATTCGATTTCGATAGCGGTGCCGTGCACCCCTATCGAAATTAAATTTTGACTTGCCGCTGCTTCCCTGTTAAAATAATCCTAACGGAGGTGCCGGATTTGACGGGGATGCTTCAGCTTGATTACAAAATAGATGGACTAGCCATGCTGTTTGCATCAATGCCTGAGGTACAGGCCGTTTTTTTGTTTGGATCTTATGGCACAGTCTATCAAACGCCTCTAAGTGATATTGATTTTGCTGTTTACTACAACCGGGAACAGACATTGCAAGATGAGGCTGCATTGTTAAACAGTTTGACAATTGCCCTTGACACAGACCAAGTCGATTTAGTTAACCTTAATAAAGCTCCTCTTGTTCTCCGTTTCCGAGTTATTAATGACGGCCGGATAATATTTGAGAGAGACCCCGTTACTACTTCTGATTTTATGGAAAGTGTAATCAAGTATTATCAAGATTTTGCCATAACCATGAATAAGTTTTACAGGGATTACGACGATTCCCTGCGGGAGGCGTACCTTAGATAATGGTGAAAATTGAGCTAATCAGGCAAAAAATTGAATTCATTGAAGAGAAGATAAGCAAGCTGGAATCCCTTAAAGCGCTGTCACCGGAACAATTTGGGGCCGACTACCGTAATGTTGAAACGTCGAAGCACCTGCTGCAGGTAAGCATAGAGGCAATGACTGATATGGCCAATCATATTGTTGCCCGCAACAGGTGGGGCATTCCTGCCAAAAGTGCAGATTCTTTAAGGATCCTGCGCGAGTTCAATTACTTTACTGAGCATGAAGAAAAACTCTTTGCCACAATGGTAAAGTTTCGCAACCGTGTTGTTCATCTGTATCAGAATGTTGACCATGATGAGGTTTATATGATCCTTCAGGAGAATCTGCCTGATTTCAGGCTCTTTATAAGAGCTGTTGTCAAAAACAATTTCAGCTAAACCTTCAATTTCGTTGTAGCTCGAAGCAACACCAATAACCCCGAAGAATTTTGTCCGCTGCTGCCAGCAAATGCTTTCAAGATTTTATTGGTGCGCCTGGGGTAAGTTGAACACCCGACCTGATATCCGGCAACCGGTCATTAGCCTCCGGCGCATGATTTGCCGCATTTGCATGGGTCACGGCGCAGTTGATACTCTTGCGCCAGATCGGGAATCCGCCGGAAGCATTTCGGTCTCCGCGCTCGAAAAAGCTGTCGGCGAAGGGAAGATTCATTTCGTGGCGCTAGGGGACAGGCATTCTCTGACCAAGGTCGGCGGCAGTGGTCGCATCTGGTATTCCGGGACACCCGAGCCCACGGATTTTCGGGAAACGCAATCCGGGTATGCCCATATTGTGGAAATAGGCGACGCCGGCGTAACCACCAGGCCATTTAAGATCGGCCAGTGGCGATACATCGAATGTGAACGCGTTGATCTCAATACCGGCGATGACGTAGAAGCGCTACGGAAATCATTGGAGGAAATCGAGAACAAGGAGCGCGCGGTTATTCGGTTAGTCCTTGTGGGAACGCTTTCCCTGACCTTAAATGGGGTGCTGATGAATCACCTGCTCGCCGCGAAGGACGTTTTCGGAGTACTCGATGTTCGGGGTACAGCGCTTCTCGTGCTGCCGGACGATACAGATTTTACCAGCATGGGATTCTCGGGCTTTGCCAACGGAACCGTAAAACGTCTTCGAAGCAAAATTGAGGAAGGCGCAGATGAAGCTACGACAACCCGTGAAGCCTTGATGCTAATGCTGCGGCTGGCAAGGGGGACATCATGAGATTTATTCGACTTCGAATTACCAATTACCGGGGCGTTCCTGCGGCCGAAGTGAACTTCGGGCTTACTGGTATTACGCTCATTCAGGGGCTGTCTGGTTTTCGATGACTTATTCCAGGTGGACATCAACGATGAACTGCAAATTGCCAGTCGGACGGTAAAGGACATCACGGTGCCTTTTGACTCGTTGAGCGGTGGCACAAAGGAACAGCTTTCACTTATATTCAGATCCGCCTGTTCGATGCTCGTCGCGAAGGAGGATGGAATGCCACTAATCCTGGATGATGCGTTAGGTTACACGGACCCGACACGGTTGCGTCTCATGGGTGCTGTTCTGGCTCAAGCAGCTAAGGAATGCCAGATCGTGATTTTCACTTGCGTCCCCGAACGGTATTGCAATGTTGGGGAGGCCACGGTTGTTGCAATAGGTTGATGTGAGGGCTGAACTTGCGACAAACCAGTCTTCGACGCGGGAATTACATAGATAAAGCAGTTTTCCGGTTTGGCAAATGGGAACAGGGGTCTCTCTTTCCTGCTATATTTCTGGAAACAAAGACGCACGAACAACAACTTTTTGTACATGTAAAAAGCTGCTGAGCCTAACTACACAAAGCCTCGGCGGCCTTTTTCTCCGGGGTTGCCGCAAAAGTCCGACTGTTTTTTTTACTCTCTTTTGCTGTCAAAGTCAGGACCTTTCCCTAATTTATCATATACCAACCGAATGATTTCAGATCGTTTTTCCACTTTTTTTTCAAAGCTCACCAAATAGTCCACAACAAGAAGCAGTTTTTCATCCTTTATATCTACATATACCGCTACATATCCTGTCTTTTCTGATAGAGTAGCAATGTTTTCCTTTATTTCCTTTATAAAATCACCGCTGTTTTCAGGCAGTTGGGCGAGCGGAAAACTGATCCGATCATGAAGGGTAGTTTTACCAAGGTTAAATACGCTTTTTTCAAGAAAAAGACGATTGGGAATCCTGATGTAATCCTGTGGAAATTCAGGGGTGGCATCTACCAATACATAGAATGTGCCTATATGTATCACTTTTCCTTCACTATCTTCAATACGTATATAATCGCCTATACGGAATGGTTTTTTGCGCAAGAGGATCATCCAGCAGAAAAATGAAAACAGCACATCCCTCACGGCAAAAGCAAGCCCTGTGGCCATAAGGCCGAGAAAAATAGTTATATTGCCCAGTGATACGCCGAAATAATATAAAATGACAAATAAGCCCAGGCTGTAGAGCGACCAGCTGTATATCTTTGAAAAATAGATCCGTTCCTCAGGTTCATCGAAAAGCCGGAAAAACCGCTTGACGGTAAGCCTTATAAGCAAACTCGTAATAAACAGTGTGGCGATCACCACTGATACATTCCTTAGAACTATCCCCAGCATGGCAGGTATATAGATAAAGCCATGCCGGTCAAGATATAGCGCTGCCTGAAGAAGGATTAGTAAAATTGAAAAAAACAGCGCCGGAGCACTGAGAAGTCTTATTTTTAATTCTTTCAGACGTAGTTTAGCCATCATCATATTACCAAGTGAAAATGAATAATATTTTGTTGCTGCACAGGCAAATCAAACAATGCTTGATACAGTAGAGCCATTTGCGTTGCACCCGCTGTGCAACTTAAGGGTTCTTTCAATAGTGCGGGCTTACTGCCTGCCTGAAGTAATAATGTTCCAGGTTATTACGAGTGCAGGCAAGGTGTCTGCGCAATGATGAAAACCACAATTCTACAGTTTCTTTGTGGGGTAGATATAGTT
>JAGXSR010000164.1 GCA_018333405.1 Dethiobacter sp.
ACCATGTATGACGCCATATATATCGCTACCGGCACCCAGATGCCGCAGAAAGTAAATATTCCGGGAGAAAACTTAAAAGGGGTATTGCCGGGAATCAGCTTCCTTAAAGAGGTTAAGCTGTATAACAATGTGGACCTAACCGGTCATGTAGTAGCGGTGATCGGCGGGGGAAACACGGCTATTGATTCTGCCCGGACCGCTTTGCGTTTGGGTGCGAAGAAGGTCATGGTATTGTATCGCCGAACCCGTTCGGTGATGCCTGCCTATGCTGTTGAAATCGAAGAGGCTATCCATGAGGGCGTAGAGCTGCATGAGTTGGTATCCCCTGTGCGCTTCTTGTCTGATAAACGGGGACATGTGGCAAAAATTGAATGTGTGCGCAGGAAAATCAGCAATTTTGACAATACCGGGCGCAGGAATACGAGCCCCATTGAAGGGTCGAATTTCTTAATTGACGTAGATACGGTGGTTACCGCTGCCGGCCAATATGGCGATCTGCCCTTTATTTCGAAAGATGATATAGGCGTTACGCCATGGGGCACCTTTGTGGTGGACGATGACACCCAGATGACCAGTATGCCGGGCGTGTTTGCCGGCGGCGATGTGGTCAGGGGGCCGGATGAGATTATCCGGGCGATTGCCGATGGAAAAAATGCCGCGCGAAGTATCGATCTTTTTTTAAACGGCAAAGGCATTTTAAACAAGGGTGAAAATATTGAGATACCAAAACTATTCGACGACGACGATGTCATATCCCATGAAAGATTTCCGATGGATCTGCTCCCCTTGGAGCTGCGGAACAATTCCTTTGATGAAGTGGTCCTTGGTTACCACAAACTAAATGCCATTGCCGAAGCAATGCGTTGTCTGCACTGTGACAGGAGGTCAGAATAATGTTAAATATTACTATTAACGGTAAAGCTGTAACCGCCCCGGAGGGAAGCAGCATCATGGAGGCGGCGAGGTTTAATTATATTCATATACCCAGCTTGTGTTATATGGAAAACACTCACCTGGCCGGCTCCTGCCGCATCTGTGTGGTCGAGGTGGACGGAGAAAGAAATTTACAGGCCTCATGCCTCACCCAAGTGGTTGAAGGCATGAACATTAAAACCAACAGCGAACGGGTGAAGAAGGCGCGGAAGGTGCTATATGAGCTTTTGCTGTCCGATCATAACCGCGACTGTTTAAGCTGTAAACGCAATACCACTTGTGAGCTGCAGCGATTGGGCAAGCAACTGGGTGTTGAGGAAACGCGCTTTGACAGCGGGCAGCCGGTCCATTTAACGGATGTTTCGGTATCGATCACACGGGATATATCCAAGTGTGTTTTGTGCCGCCGCTGCGTTACAGTATGTAATGAAATACAGGGAACCGGCATATTGAACGTGCAAAACAGGGGGTTTGCTACTGTAGTCGGCCCCGGCATGAATTTACCGATCGGTTCGGTTGACTGTGCCTTATGCGGGCAGTGTACCGTCGTATGCCCGGTGGGGGCGTTAAAAGAAACATCATCTGCCGACAGGGTTTGGGCAGCCATTCATGATCCATCCAAGCGGGTGGTTGTCCAGGTTGCCCCGGCCATTCGGGTGGCGATTGGCGAAGAGTTTGGTCTTCCACCCGGCACACGCTGCACCGGAAAACTGGCCTATGCGCTATCAAGCCTCGGTTTCGATGATATTTTTGATACGAACTGGGCCGCCGATTTAACCATTTTGGAAGAAGGCACAGAATTTTTAGGCCGCGTGAAAAATGCGCTTACCGGCAAAAACAGCGTCCTGCCCATGATTACCAGCTGTAGCCCGGGTTGGATCAAGTATATCGAGCATGCTTTCCCGGATCAGCTATCCCATCTGTCCACGTGCAAGTCTCCACACACTATGCTGGGCGCCGTTGTAAAATCTTACTACGCGGAAAGGCTGAAAATTGATCCCAAAGATATTTTTGTGGTTTCGGTTATGCCCTGTACGGCTAAAAAGTTTGAGATTGCCCGCCCTGAGATGAGCAATAATGGGCTGCCGAATGTGGATGCGGTTATTACGACCCGGGAGCTGGGTGATATGATTAAAGAGGCGGGGATTGATTTTGCCCACCTGCCTGATCGTGAATTTGATGCTCCGCTGGGTATGTCGACCGGCGCGGCGGATATCTTTGGGCTTACCGGCGGGGTGATGGAGGCTGCCCTGCGCACAGTATACGAGCTAGTCACCGGGCGTGAGATTCCCTTTGATCAGCTGCATGTAACCCCCATCGTCGGCCTCGAAAAAATAAAAGAAGCTACTATCAGGATTGAACATCCCCTTGACGACTATTCGTTTTTAGACGGCGTGGATGTTAAAGTTGCGGTTACCAGCGGCCTTAAAAACGCAAAAACGCTTATGGAACAAATTGTGGCCGGTAAATCGCCATATCATTTTATTGAAGTCATGGGTTGCCCCGGTGGTTGTATCACCGGAGGGGGTCAGCCTCGAAGTGACGATCTTATGGTGCGGATGAAGCGAATGCAAAATCTTTATGACGAAGACGAGAGTAAAACCATACGGAAATCCCATGAAAATCCATATATAATCTCCTTTTACCAGGAGTACCTGGGTGAACCGAACGGGCTTCTCTCGCACAAGCTGTTGCATACGCACTATGTTAAAAGGGGCAAAAGCTATACTGCTCCCCAGGAAAGTTTTTTACCGGAGACAACGCAACCCAAAAAACAGCAGTTAGATGTAAAGACAGCTCGCACCACGGATAGCGAGAAGAGTATGGCCCCGGCTCCCCGCACCGAGTTGGAATCGCTGCGGATTCTGAATCTGGAGGCTGAGAATAAAAAGCTGAAAAATGAGCTGACTGACACAAAGGAAACGGTGGATATCTTAAAACGGGTTATTGACGATTACGCGCAGCGCAAAGCTTAACCATAATGTATTTCCTTTGAGCCGATTTTCAAAGGTAGATTTGTAAAGCATAGGCATACGAACTAAATCGGGTGGAGCGCGTAGCCGCCCGATTTAGCGTTAGCTAGTAAAGCCGCCGGCGCAGTCGGCAGGTCATCTATATTCGTGCTCAGTTTACCCTTTCCTTAAATTCATTAAAGATATATCCGAAACCGCGAACCGTTGAGATATAATGATGATGTGGTTTTATCGCTTCCCGCAATGTTTTTACGTGAGTATCCACGGTCCGGTCGGTGCCGAAATAATCCTGCCCCCAGAGTTCGTTTAAAATCATTTCCCGGGAAAAGGCCTGATTCGGGTTTTTAGCCAGCAAAAGCAGCAGCTGATACTCCTTTGGAGTTAAAATAGCCTGCCTTTCATCTACGTACACAGTACGGGAAAGCGTATCTATATATAACCCTTCAAAGTTCAGACTGCGCACAGTCAATTTTTCCTGCCCCATCCTGCGGCGTAAAATCACTTTCAAACGAGCTACCAGCAGCTTGCCGGAAAAAGGTTTGGTGATATAATCTTCTGCTCCGAGCGAATAAGCGTGCAGAGCGGTTTCTTCATCAGGATCAGACGACAGAAAAACGAATGGGATATCCGCTATTTTGCTAAACTGCCGGCTGACATTTTTACCATCCAACTCAGGAAGCTGCATCTCCAGGATGGCCAAATGATACTCATAACGGCGGAAATATTTGATCGCCGTGATTCCATCAGCAACCAAGTCGACCGCAAAACCTTCCGCAGATAACAGCTCCTTTAACTTGCTCCTGGCCTGGTTGTCTCCGTCCGCCACCAGAATTCTTACTCTCAAGCCCAGCACCTCAATATTTTATTCTTTCCGGCGTCACTTTTTAATTCTCGCGCCGATCCACCGGCTTGTAGCTGTTAGATTTGGAAAATCGTAAAACCCGCCGACGAAAAAAGGGTTGACACGCACTTCCAGATCAGAGCAACAAACCAGCGGACAATGTATCCCCAAACGTTTTGGGGAGATCAGCTTGCGGAAAAGAGTGTTAAAATCTGTCGATTACCGTGACGCCTGTGCCGCTGAAGTTGTTCATATCGGGAAGCTCAGTCAGAGCTTCCTCAAGTGTGATGGTTTTGCCGATTAGCTTTTTGGGAAAGAGTTTGCCCGCTTTAATCATGGCCAGCATATCGGCATATTTATAGGCTTGCATGCCGTGGCTGCCGAGTATTTCGAGCTCATCGGCAATAATTTTGTCCATCGGCACGGCCGGGCGTCTGTGATCCGCGAGCATTAATCCGACCTGTATGTGCTTACCGCGTTTTCGTAAGTTTGCCACCGAGTTTAAACAGGTTACAGGGCTGCCGAGCGCATCGATGGAGACATGGGCGCCGCCCGCGGTAAGCTCGATTACGTTTTCGACCACATTCGCTGTTTTTAAAGCATTGACGGTGGCCGCTGCGCCGATTGACCTGGCAAAATCAAGTTTCTCGTCGCTAATATCAACCGCCACCACGTTGGCGCCCAAGGCGCCGGCAATCATGATCGCGGATAAACCAACCCCGCCACAGCCGTGTACGGCAACCCA